>JAKEHX010000262.1 GCA_022614795.1 Planctomycetaceae bacterium
GCCGGAAGAGGAAAACTCGAGCGTATCGGCCCCCAGGCGGCGGGCGGCGAGCGAAAAGCTGTTGCGGGTCCGCGTGCTGTTCTCGAAGAACAGGTTGGCCAGCGTTCGCCCCGTCAGCACCGGAATCTTGCGGCGGCAGTTGTCGGTGGCTTCCTTGAATGCCGCCGCCGCGTCGAGAATGCACGTAAGCTCTTCCGCCGTAAGGCTTTCCAGGTCGAGCAAATGCTGCCTGGTCCAGACCTGGGGAAGCGTCTGAAAATCGAGGGCCGCGGTGGACATGCGTGGCTCTACCGTGCTGGCGGACGACTGTATGCGTGCAAAATTGGGGTGATTGTAGCAGGTAAGGAGCCAGGGGCCAGTTGCCAGGGACCAGGAGCCAGGAGCCAGTTGCCCCCTCCAGGTTCCTCACCACTCACCCACTCACCCACTCACCCTCACCACTCACTGTTCACCCCAGCGAACCCCTCCCAATTCCAGTTATAATTGTCGCACGATGACCGCTCCGGCTCAAATCGTCGTGGCCACGGCCGACGCCGCGCGTCGGCGGGATTGGACCTCGGTCCTGGCGACGGCCCGCTGCAAGGTCCGCTCGCCCGACGAAATGAACGGCTCGAACGACGTCGATGTCGTCATCACCGATGAGCCGCTGGCCGATACGCGCCTCCGCCTCGACGAAGACCTCCTGGCCCGCGGGCAGATTGGCCTGATTGCCGTCGGCACCGCCGCCCCCGCCGATGTCTCGCTCCCCAGCGATTGCTCGCCACGCGAGGTGCGGCTGGCGTGCCTGTTGCTCGTGGAGATCGTGCGGCTGCGGCGGCAGCGCGAAGCCGCCCGCCGCAAGGAAAAGGTCCTTTCGCACCTGGCGATGAGCGATCCGCTGACCGGCTTGCCCAATCGGCGGGCCTGGGACCAGCTCTTGTCGGAGCGGCTCACCGGCGAAGGGACGCCTCAACCGTGCACGCTGGCCATTCTCGACGTCGATCGCTTCAAGGAGCTCAACGACCAGGCGGGCTTCCTGGCGGGGGACGAATGCCTGAAGGATGCCGCCGCCCGCCTGACCAACGCCGTCCGCCGACGCAACGCCACGGCGCGACTCGGCGGCGACGAATTCGGGGTCCTTTTGGAAGGGGTCGATGCGTCGCAAGCCGGGCCGCTGGTGGATCGCATCCGCGTGCAGATCGGCGGCAACGCTATAGCCGGCGGCGCTCATGCTGCCGGCGGGGCAGCGCCCCTCACCTTCAGCGCCGGCTGGGCCAGCCTCACCGCTCCCAGCGACAAGATCGCGGTTCAAAATGCGATGCAGGCCGCCGACGCCGCCCTCCGCGCCGCGAAAGCGGCCGGGCGAAACTGCACCCGCCCGGCCTAAGTAGTAGGCACACTCCGTGTGCCGTCTGGTGCAATCGCTTGGCTCGGTCTCATCGCTTGGTCCCAAGCTCTGCTTGGGACCACAAGTCTGGAAGCTCCGCTTCCCTGATTGGCGAAGCAGAGCTTCGCGGACGTGCGTGCCCAAGCAGAGCTTGGGCACGAGTAACCTGCAACATGAAACTTGAAACTTGAAACTTGAGACTTGAAACGCGTTCCCCGAACCCGGTTCGCGCCGCCGCTGATTGAATTCCCCACGCCCGCCGGGCCATAATTTGTCGGCCCCACCTTTCCCCCGTCAGGAGCGATCCCATGCCCGCCAAATATCGCGTCGGAATTATCGGCCACACCAAGGGGGGCGACTACGGCCACGGCATCGACACCGTCTGGGCCCATTTCAAGGACTTGTGTGAGGTCGTCGCCGTTGCCGATCCCGACGAGAAAGGCCGCGCCGAGGCAGCCAAGCGGACCGGCGCGGCCAAGGCCTATGCCGATTATCGCCAGATGCTGGACGAGGCTAAACCGCAGATCGTCGCCATCGGCCCGCGGGGGCTCGGCCAGCATCGCGACATGGTCCTCGCCGCCGCCGAGCACGGCTGCCACATGTATATGGAAAAGCCGATGTGCCGCACGCCTGCTGAGGCCGACGAAATCATCGCGGCCTGCGAAAAGCACAAGGTCAAGCTGGCCCTGGCCCACCAGACGCGTTACAGCCCGCGATTGCAGGCGGTTCACGAGCTGATCGCCGCCGGCCAGCTCGGCACGGTCTTGGAGCTCCGCGGCCGCGGCAAGGAAGACGCCCGCGGCGGCGGCGAAGACCTGTGGGTGCTCGGCAGCCACGTCATGAACCTGATCTACCACTTCGGCGGCGAGCCCCAGTGGTGCTTTGGCCGCGTCGAACAGGGAGGCCAGAGCGTTATGAAACAGCACGTGCGGGAAGGGGCCGAACAGATCGGCCCGCTGGCCGGCGATTCGATCACTGCCGTCTACGGCCTCGCCAGCGGCGCGACGGCGTACTTCGGCTCGCGCCGCGCGATGGGGGGCGGCAAAGGGCGGTTCGGCCTGCAAATCTTCGGCAGCGGCGGCATTGTGGAAATCCTCACCGGCCATCTGCCCAGCGTGCAGTTTCTGCCCGATCCCGCCTGGTCGCCCGGCCGCAGCGGGGCCAAATGGCTCCCCGTCACCAGCGCCGGCATCGACAAACCCGAGCCGCTGGGCGACGGCGGCCTGGACGGCGGCAACATCTTGGCGGTCAAGGACCTCCTGGCCGCGATCGACGTGCAGGACCGCGATCCTGAATGCAGCGCCCTCGAAGGACGGGTGACGGTCGAAATGATCTCCGCCGTCTTCGAATCGCACCGGGTCGGCGGAAGCGTCACCTTCCCGCTCAAGACCCGCGTCAACCCGCTGACGCTCTTGTAGACCTAAGTAGTAGGCACACTCCGTGTGCCGCCAGCTAACCACGAAGACACCAAGGTCACGAAGGTCTGGCCAACCGCAGCACTCCTTCGTCTTCGAGTGCTTCGCGACACCAAAGTAGTAGGCACACTCCGTGTGCCGTCGGTTAACCACAAAGGCACCAAGGTCACCAAGGTCTGGCCAAGCGCAGCACACGTTCGCCTTCGAGTGCTTAGCGACTTCGTGGTTAAAGAGGAGCGCTGGTGCGCCAGCGATCCCCCATGCGCCCCTCGCCCATCTTTTTTTCTCGCTCGCCATTTGCATCACAACCACTTGGCTCATCAGCACTTGCGCCGCTTTCGACATCTATGCGCTTATGCGCGCTATGCGCATAGTTCGCCCTGGCAACCCGACCGCCTTCCTGTTCCGCCGCCCCCGGCTCGGCAGGAGCCTCGCCCTCCCGAGCCTCGTCCACCAGCGCCTTGCCCTCCCGAGGGTCGCTTGATACGGACTCCTCCTCCGCGTCCAGCTCCGCCAGCTTCACGGCGGGCTCGTTGGTCTGCGGCTTGTCTCCGTCCTCAACGTCCACTTCGTCCGCGAGTTCCGCCAGCTCGTCAGCCGAAAGCGGCGGCAGCGGCGCCAGCGGCTCCAGCTCCACCAGTTTGAGCTGCTCCATGTTGATCCGGAATGCCAGCCGCAGGAACCGCGCCGCGGTGCCGCTCCGATCCAGCCTGGCGGTTTCGGTCCGAATCTCGGTCCCCATGTCGGCGATCCCCTCGCGGTGGTACGTGCTCTTCGTCGTGTCCACGAACCCTTCGACCTCGCCCGCAATCCGCAGGCAGCTCGCCAGAATCCGCTCGTTCCGCTCGTACGTTAGCCATCGCTGTACCCGCAGTTGCTCCTCGTGATCGAGCCGCCCCCCTTCCCGCGGCTTGGCATGTGCCAGCCGCCGCTCGAACCGCGCCAGGGCCCGCGACACCGTCCCCTGGCTGACGTCGAGCAACGAAGCGACCTGGACCTGCGATTTCCCTTCGAACGTCACCCATTCATAAATGATCTGGTCCCGGGCTTGCCCCGTGAGCCCGACCGCGGACTCTTTCTTGGCCTCGTAAGCCCGGAACTGTGCGCCAGCGATTTCAGCGAGAGCGTGCATGACCAATCTCCTTTGTGCAATGGCCGGGATTCACCCGACGACACCCATATCGAATCATTAGTACACATGTGGTCTATTCGACCACATGAACATGCGCGCGTCAAGCTTTGGCACGTACAATTTATTTGCCAAGCGCTTGCGCCGATCAGAAAGGTCACAACATCAATTGCCGACACGTGCTGCGTCGCTGCCTGTCGCCCTAGGTCGCGCCCAAATACGCAGGTCAAGATTCTCGCGGAGCGGCAAGGTCGCGATCAGGTGGGTCCGTTCAGAAATGCCATTAGCCGTTGGCCCAGCAATTGGCCATCTCGCAGCTCGCATTGCCAGACGACCATCACCTGCCAACCACTCTCGCGCAATAATCTTTCATTGCGCTTATCTCGCTTTTTATTCGCCGCGAATTTGGCGCGCCAAAACGCCGCGCGAGTTCTGGGAGTTGAGCGACCTTGTCGGCAAGCGTGCCGATGCCAGAAGCAACCATGCACAAAGATCACCTTACGGCGACTTCGGAAAACGAGGTCCGGCCTGCCGGGGAGGTTCTTGTCGCATAGCCGGAAACGAAACCCGAGCGCGTGAGCCAGTCTCCGCACAATGAGTTCCGGGCGCGTATTCCGGCCCCTGATTCGCGACATTATCAGGCTTCGGGCAACAGGAATGCCTCGCTCATTGCTGGACCTGTTCCTTTCGGGGCGTCGTCTCATCAATGACATGGACATTGGTCGCAAACGACTCCAATGCGTTACCTGCCCCGCAACAAGCTCATGGCAATGATTTCGCCCAAGCGCACCGGAACTGCGTTCCCAATCAGGCGGCCCATAACGCTGAATTTTGGCACTTCGCCCTTCGGCAGAAACTTGTAGCCATCCGGGAAAGTCTGAAGCAGGGCAGCCTCGCGAAGGGTAATCGCCCGATTTTGCTCCGGGTGGCCGAATCGTCCATTTCCAAATCCGAAGCATTGCGTTGTAATTGTCGGCGACAGCGCATTCCATTCCATGCGGCCATAAACGCTGGGGTACGTGGCACCGGATTTCTTGCGGTGACACTCGGCAATCAAACCCTGGCCCCAATCTCGCCATGTACCTCCGGGTTTAGACGCCTTAATGCGCCGCAAATTTAGTTTGCTAAGGCGACACGCTGTATGCATGCCATCAAGCGGGTCGCTATCTCCAGCCTCCAGTCGGCGCAGGTGGCCGATAGCTTCCCTTACCGTTGCCGTAGGGTCGTTCTTGACGGGGTCAATCAGCGACACCTGACCTTTTCGCGAAGCAAGTACCACCAGTCGCTGTCTCGTCTGAGGGACACCGTATTGGGAGCAATCGACAACGCCTTTCCAAATGAAGTAGTCGCGAAGCGATTTCAAGAATTCGTCGAATACGGGATGGTCAAGTAGTTGAGGCACGTTCTCCATGGTCACGAAATCGGGTCGCGATTCATTGATCAACCGCCCAAAGTGAGAAACCAATCCCCACTTCGTGTCCGCCCGAAGTTTCCGTCCCCTTCGGCTGTAAGTTGAGAACGGCTGGCATGGCGCGCAGCCCGCCAAGAGTGTCGATGCTCCTTTCGGCCACAGCGCCCGAATCTCGTCTCCTCCAATCGAGCTTACGTCTTTCTCGATGAACTTGGCATTGTTATTTGCCACGTATGCAAACCGGCAATCAGGGTCAACATCGACGCCAGCGACCACGTCAATGCCGCCACGAATTAGGCCGTGAGTCAGACCTCCAATGCCGCAAAAAATGTCAATTCCGACCATCATATGAACGCCCCCACATACGGACGGCGCTCCGAGTCGATGAAATAGCGGTTGTCAATGAAGCGATTGAAGGAGGCGACGACTTCGCGCAGGTAGTTTGCAGTCCGGTCCTTTATGTCCTTTAGGTCAGCAGCAGTTACGCCGGTGCCGCACTCGTCGAAGGACATCTCTCCGTGCGCAAGCTTGTTCCGAAGATACTTGACGAGCCCAAGCGAACCTTTGTCGTCGCGAATTATACGTTTAGCGGCGGTTCTCACCGGCAGGCTGATATCCAATTCGCACCCCAGCCGTTCTGTGATCGATTCCAATTCCCCATCGTCCCAATTCCCCCCTCCACCGAGTTCAACTTCCCACGGTTCAAGCGGGTCGGACTTCAACAGTGTGTTACAGAATGCCACCGTCGTTGCAAGACGGTTGTCTTCGTTGAGGGCGATATGAGTACGGGCGATTTTCCTGACCCATTCCTTGCGAAGGTTGGCCGCGAGATCGACAGGCCTCCACCCCCCATTGGCCGCTGCTTGCGCTACTGCAGTAATGCACCAAGTGGCTGTGGCTTCGACTAGGTTATAGAGTTGCAAGTAAACGGATGAGTAGAGAATCCGCTGTTGCTGTGTCGTAATGACGCTACCGCCTATGTGTGGCGGTCCCTTCGTCACTTGGCGTTCCATTGCCTCCAGAAGCTCGATGTACGCCTCGATTTCTTGAAGCCGCTCGGAAAACGCCTGATCGAGGTCCACGGCTAAGCCCCCAAGAGCTTGTCGCGGACGTATTCCAGTCGTCCTCGTAGTGAAGCAATCGGGTTAGCCCCGCCGGATTTTGTAAGGGTCATGAATTCCTCGCTGCCGATCCAGTCTTGAACGTTCGGTGTCTGGTTGAACAATTCCGGTCGAGCGGCCAACGCTAACTGAGTGCCGATGGCGAGTGCCTCGAACCGTGTCCGCGGCGTCTCTGTTGCCCTTGGGGTCTTGCGAAAACCAAGTGGGAAGATCTTCTTGGCGAATTGCATTGTTCGATTGAATCTCTCGCGATACCGGGCAATCTCTCCGGGGTTTTGCGAGAAGTGCTCGGTCATCTTCTTGGCATAGTCAAATAGAAAGTCCGCTGGCCGGTCTTTGTACCCCTCCAGTCCATCCCCATAGGCGAAAAACCGAGTAACCAACTCTTCTCTCTCACGTAGGTTGACAGCCGCTGGGGGAATTGGGGCCAGCTCAATAAATGTGGCGTCTTTTGATAGGTCGATAACCATGTCGAGAAACGGGCCGACCAGAGCACCGCGCCGCACTTCGGCCTTGTTCGCAATCTTACTTCCTGTGTTGATTCGGTCGAAAATGTCAAAGCGCGCCTGCTCGTCGGCGTTTTCGTTAAGCACGATGCCTCTGATTGAGCGGTTGCGAATTTTCCTTTGTCGAGATTCAGGAAGGTCCGTAAAGCGCAGCCCCTCTAACTCCGTCAACACATCAAGTTCGCCTAGCACGAGTTCGCCCGCCAAGAATTGCTGAATAGTGCGCAGCCGCTGCGATCCGTCCACTATTTCCAGCTTGCCGGTCGTTGGGCGCTCCCAGAAAAATAGAAACGGAATTGCTAGGCCCATTAGCAATGACTCGATGAACCTAGACTTGCGTTCCGGTTCCCACGTGTCCTCGCGTTGATATGGGGGAATCTCGAATTCCTGATTGCCCATCTTTTGGGCGAGAAGCTCGACAGAGTATTCGGTCAGGTAGAATTCGATTCGCTTTGACTGAACCACGATTTGCTCCTCGGCACGGGCAATCTTGGCTCGAAATTCAGCCTCCTCCTCTGCCGTAAAGAGCGTCGGGGCGTGCGCGCGCTTTGCCATAGATGAACCTCCAGCAGTGTGGCGCGTCTCTTGCTTCCGTTGGATGGCGGCCCGCGCCCCGGTGGCGCAGCAGTCTCCAAAAACTGCCCTAGGGACCGGCTTGCGCCGACTGGGTTCGACTCCCCCGCCTTCCGCTGCCAATAGCCTCGGCCAGTAGAAGCCAAATCCATCCGTCCGCACGTGGAAGTATCCGGTGACAAATGATTTGCCGCAATATCCAGCGCGCACCTCTGGGTTGCACCGTGGCCAAACTTGTCC
>JAKEHX010000263.1 GCA_022614795.1 Planctomycetaceae bacterium
CGGCGCGGGCGGCCCTGGCGTCGGCCAAGGCCCAGTATGAAGACGGGGTCAAGAAGCTCAAGGACAAGATGGACGCCCTGCCTGAGCCCGAAAACCCGCGGGCCAAAGACCCCTTCCGCGAAGAACTCGAATTCGCCTGGCTCGATGCCCGCTTCAAGGCGGCCCTCTCGGCCTATTTCCTGTCGCAATCCATCACCGATGAGAAGTCGCCCGAACGAAAGGCGCTGCTCGAAGGGGCGGGCAAGGGATTCGACGCGATCTTCCAGGAGTACCGTAGCTCGGGCAAGCCGATCGCCATGCTCCCGCACATGTGGCACGGCAAGGTGCTCGAGGACCTGGGGGACAAGGTCACGGCGATGGATGTGTACGACGAAGTGCTCGTGCTGACGCCCGATCCGAAGGAGGCCGACTCAAAGAATGCCGACCTGGCACCGCTCTTTGGCCAGGCATTCCTGTTTCGCCTGCGGCTGATTGCCAGGGATGAAGAAACCACGCCCCTGGACATCATCCGCGAAGGTCAACAGTGGCTCGACGCCTACAAAGGGTGGCAAGCGACCGATCCGTACCAGGGCATTGCGCTGGAAGTCGTCAAAGCCAAGATGACCGCGGCCGAACGGGCCAAAGGGACGAACGAAAAGAAGAAGATTTACGGCGAGGTCGCGCAGTCGCTCCTGGCGATGGCGAAGATCGAATCGAGCTATAAGCACGAGGCCCTGCAGATCCGCCGTGAAGCCTTGGAGAAAAGTGGCCGTGACCAGAGTCTGACCAGCGACGACCGGCTGTCGTTCGTGGATGAAGCCATTGCCAACAAGAATTGGGTGGAGGCCGAGAAGATCTGCCGCGAGGTTGTCGCGGACGCGGACAAGAAGAAGGATACCAAGCGGCTGGCGGCGGCCAAAACCAGGCTGGGACAGGTGCTCTACAACGTCGCGGCGGCCGCCTACACCGCCAACGAGATGGACAAGGTCCACGAACTGGCCAAAGAAATCGTCGGGGGCAATCTCGATCAGGAGGCGGCGGAAAGCGCGTCGTCGCTGGCCGTGTTTGCCGCGCTGGCCTTGTTCACGAATGCCAAGGACGACAAAGCGAAGGCCACCTACTTCACGCGGCTGGACGGCGTCGCACGGTTCACCATCGGCAAGTGGCCCGATGGACCGGTGGGCGACGACGCCCGCATGGCCCTGGCCCAGGCGCACTTGATCAAGGGTGACTATCCGCCGGCTTTGGAACTCCTGGGCGCGGTCACGCCGCAGTCGAAGCGGTATGCCACGGCGATGCAGGTGCTCGGCCAGATTCGCTGGAACCAGTATTTCTCTGCCAAGAAGGCGCCCGACGCCGCCGACCGGGCCGAGGAGATTGCCAAACTGCGGTCGGAAGCAGTGACGAGCCTCAAGACCAGCGTCGATCGCCAGCAGGCAGCCATTACCTCGGGTGATCCGCTGCCGCCGGCTTTGTTCGATACGCAGCTGCTCCTGGCCCAGACGCACCTCGAAGGCCAGCAGCCGCAGGAAGCGGCCGCCCTCTTCGCTCCGCTGCTGGCCGAGATCAGCCGGGCCAAGCCGACCGAGCTGAATGCGAAGATTCAGCAGACGTACGTCGGAGCGGCCCGCTCGCTCTTGGCCGCGGGCTCCACCGACCAGGCCGGCGATGCCGCGGTCGCGCTGGCCAAACTTAGCCCCGACAACACCCAGGCCAATGCGGTCCTCGTCGATCTGGCCAAATTGATGGCGATCGAAATCCGCAAAATCGAAGCCGAGCAGGCCGCCGACGCGACGGCGATCGGCACGCCCGGCGCCGGCACCTCGTCCACCGCCAAGCTCCGCGAGGCGCAGGGCGAGCTGCTCGACACGATCGTCGAACGCAAATCGCTCGCCACTGCGCAGCTCATTTTTGTCGGCGACGCGTGCGTGGACCTGGGCAAGAACCAGATGGCCCGCGACATTTACTCGCGGCTGCTGGAAAGCATCGACAAGGACGCCGAGGCCAAGAAGACGGCCGGCGCGGCGGTCACGCGGATCCGCTCCCGCCAGGTCGGCCTGCTAAGGGCCGAAGGGCGGCTCGAAGACGCCAACAAAGTCGTCGATGCCCTGCTCAAGGCCCATCCCAACGCCCTCGAGCCGATGCTCGAGAAGGGCTACATCCTCGAAGCGATCGCCGAGCGCAATCCCAAGCGATCGGACGAGAGCGTGGCCCACTGGACCGAGTTGCGGCTGCGGCTGGGCAAGACCAATCCGGTGCCCCCCGAGTATTTCGAAGTGCTCTATAACTGTGCCCGCGTGCTCGTCCGCCAGTCGCGGGCGCTCAAAGACAAGGACAAGGCGCTCACCGCCGAGAAGATGCTCAAGTCCACGCTCGTGCTCAAGCCCAAACTCAGCGGCGAGGACATGGTGGCCAAGTACAATACGCTCCTCAAGGCGGCGATCCTGCTCCGCGGCGGCAAGCTGCCCACGCCCACCACGTCGCCCGAAGGGGGCCAGAACCGCCCGATCACCACCACGCCCGCTCCCGCCGCGACCCCGGCAACCACTCCCGCTTCGGCGCCAAAGGCAGGCGCTCCTAAGTCGGCGGCTCCCGCGAGTGTGCCGACCACGCCAACCTCGGCCAAGAAACCATAAGTTGTAGGCACACTCCGTGTGCCGCCCGCCGGCGGACGGCACACGGAGTGTGCCTACTACTGTGCTACGCCTTCCCATTCGCCAACCGGCCGATGATGACCGAGGCGTTGTGCCCGCCAAAGCCGAAGCTGTTGCTCATGGCGTAGTTGAACCGCCGCTGTTTGGCCGTGTTCGGCGTGTAGTCGAGATCGCAATCGGGGTCGGGGTTGGTCAGGTTGATCGTCGGCGGCACGACCCCTTCGGCGAGGGCTCTCACCGTCACCACCATCTCAATCCCGCCGCTGGCGCCGAGCGAGTGGCCGAGCTGGCTCTTGGTCGAGCTGATGCTCACCTTCTTCGCGTGCTCGCCAAACACACGCTTGATCGCCTGTGTCTCGGCCTTGTCCCCCAGCGGCGTGCTCGTGCCGTGGGCGTTGATGTAGCCGATGTCGCCGGGATTCAGAGCCGCGTCCTTGAGGGCATCGCTCATTGCTCGCCCCGCGCCGGTGCCCCGCTCGTCGGGCGCGGTGATGTGTCCCGCGTCGGCGCTGGCCCCGAAGCCGATCAGCTCGCAATAGATTTTGGCGCCGCGGGCCTTGGCATGTTCGTATTCCTCGACCACGAGCAGGCCCGCCCCTTCGCTGAGCACGAAGCCGTCCCGCTCGGTGTCGAACGGCCGGCTGGCGCGGGGCGGATCGTCGTTCCGCGTCGAGAGGGCCTTCATGTTCTGAAAGCCGGCCAGGCCCATTCGCGTGATCGCGGCTTCGGTGCCGCCGGTGACGACCACGTCGCACGCGCCGTGCTGAATCGCTTGCATCGCGTCGCCGATGGCGTTGTTGGCGCTGGCGCAGGCCGTGGCCACCGAATAGTTGATTCCGCGCAGGCCATAGCGAATCGAGATGTTGCCGCCGGCCGCGTTGAGCATCATCTTGGGGACGACGAACGGGCTGACCCGGTCGGGCCCTTTCTCAATCAGCTTCGCGCAGCCTTCTTCGATCTCGTTGAGTCCGCCGATGCCGCTGCCCAGAATGACGCCGCAGCGATACGGGTCTTCCTTGGAAAAATCGATGGCTGATTCCTGGACCGCCTGCCAGGCGGCGACCATGCCGAACTGCGAGAAGCGGTCCAGGCGCTTGATTTCTTTCTTCTCGGTAAAGCCGTCGGGGCTGGCCAGGAAGGCGGCGGGCCAGCGCTCGGGCTCCCAGTCGTAGACGTCGCCGCCGAACTTGACCTTGAACCGCTCGGTGTCGAGGATGCGCAGGGGATGGATGCCGCTCTCGCCCGCGAGGAGGCGCCGCCACAAATCTTCGACCTGGCAGCTCAGGGACGTGACGATCCCCAGCCCCGTGACGACGACGCGCCGCTTCATGAGCTTTGCCGCCCGCGCATGGCAGGGCTAAGAATTTTGGGCTTCTTCGATGAATTTGATCGCCTGGCCGACGGTCTGAATCTTTTCGGCCGCGTCGTCCGGAATATTGATGTCGAATTCCTCTTCGAGCTCCATGACCAGCTCGACGGTGTCGAGCGAGTCGGCCCCGAGGTCGTTTACGAACGAAGTTTCCGGCGTGATTTTCTCTTTATCGACGCCCAGTTGCTCAGCGACGATGTCGATTACGCGTTCTGCGACGGATGCCACTGTCACCGTCCTCCAAAAATAGGAACTGCCGCCACGGGCCCGGGGCCCCTTGTTGTTGGAAAGAGCAACCGCCGGCCTGTGTTCACCTGGTTGTTCACCAAACGGTTCCGCTGTGCTGGTTTGAATCCAACAAGATAGAGGATTTTCGTAAAACAGGTCAAGATAGGCACCACCTGAATGACGAAGGACGAAATTCAAATGACGAATGGACATTCGTCATTCAGATTTCGACATTCGTCATTGAACCCTTATCCAGTCATCCCTCCATCCACCGTCAGCACCTGCCCCGTCACGTAACACGCGGCAGGGCTGGCCAAAAACAGGACGCATGCGGCGACATCTTCCGGAACCCCCAGGCGTTGTGCGGGAACCCGTTCCTTCACCACGTCCTTCAGGGCGTCTCCTAGCTTCTTCGTCATGTCGCTCTCGATGAACCCAGGGCAAACCGCATTGCTCGTGACTTTCCGCTTGGCAAGCTCCCGGCTGATGCTGCGGGTAAAGCCGATCAGGCCCGCTTTGCTGGCGGAATAATTGGTTTGACCGGCATTCCCGATCAGGCCGCTGACCGAGCTCATGTTGATGATCCGGCCGTAACGGGCCCGCATCATGTGCCGCGAGCAGGCCCGGGCAAACAAAAAGCAGCCGCGGAGGTTGGTGGCGATGACGTCGTCCCAGTCGGCGTCGCTCATCACGGGGAGGAGCGTGTCGCGGGTGATGCCGGCGTTGTTGACGAGGATGTCGATCTTGCCCCACTTCAGGGCCAGCTCGTCGATCAGCTTATTGACCGCGGCGCTGTCCTTGGCGTCGCAGGGAAACGCCTCCGCCTGGCCGCCGGTTGCGGTGATGGCGCCGACCGTCTCGGCAAGCTTGTCGGCGCTGCGGGCGACGCAGGCGACCTTGGCCCCGGCAGCGCCCAGGGCCAGGGCGATCGCCTTGCCCAGGCCTTGCGAAGCGCCAGTGACGACCGCCGTTTGGCCGGAAAGGTCGACCTTGAGTGAGGAGTAAGGATTATCGGCCATTGCAGTCTCGCTTGTAATGACGAATGTCGAAATTCAAATGTCGAATCAATGACGAAAACCAAATGGCACGTTCCAACATTCGGACTTCATTCGTCATTTGAATTTCGACATTCGACATTCACTAGCACTCCACTCCATCGCTCTCCGCCTTCCGATCGATTCGCTTGAGCAAGCCCCGCAGCACCCGCCCTGGGCCGACCTCCCAAAACGGCGTGTGGCCATGCGCCAGCAGCTTGCGCTGCGATTCTTCCCACCGTACGGGCGATACCACCTGCTGCGTGAGCAGATTGCGAATTTCTTCCGGATTGTCGTGCGCCGTCGCATCGACGTTCGAGATGACGGGGATTCGCGGCCTGCTCATTTTCAAGTCGCACAATGTCTCGGTCAGCCACTCGACCGCCGACTGCATGAGTGAAGTGTGGAACGCGCCAGCTACGGCGAGGGGAATTGTCTTCATCGCGCCGGCTTTGGTCGCCGCTTCCGCGATCCGCTCGCAGGCAGCCTTGTGGCCGGAAACCACGATGTTGCCCGGACAGAGAAAATTGGCAATCTCCAGAACTTCGCCAGGAGCGCGCGTCTCGTTGCAAAGCTGCTCGATTTTGTCCCTATCCAGGCCCAGGATGCTGACCATACCGCTCTTTACGGCGTCGGCCGCGTCCTGCATCGCCCGACCGCGCTCGTGCACCACCCGCAGGCCGTCCTCAAAGCTCATCACGCCGGCAAACACCAAAGCCGTGTATTCACCCAGGCTCAAACCGGCCGCCGCCTGGCAGCCGCTGACAACCTCCGGCTTGTTGACTTTCAGCCATTCCAGTGCGGCCAGGCTTGTGACGAACAGGGCGGGCTGGCTATAGACGGTCGAATCGAGCTTCTCGGCGGGCCCTTCGAGGCAGACCTGAAGGAGGTCGTAGCCGAGGATGGCCTTGGCCCGCTCGAACACCTCTCGTGCACCGGGCGTGCTCTCGACGAGCTGCCGGCCCATGCCCACGAATTGGGCGCCTTGGCCGGGAAACAAAAAGGCGGGCTTGGACATGGCCATCCGCTCAAGGTTTCAGGTTCCGCGTTCCAAGTCTCAAGTCAGGAGCCCTACAGCGTTGAACCTGAAACCTGAAACATGGAACTTGAAACCTGCAATCTATTCCGCCTCGCTCTCCACGAGGACCCGGCCCATGTAGTACCCGCAGTTCGGGCAGATCACATGCTGCGGGACGGCCGTGCTGCACTTGGGGCAAAACGACAGTTGCTTGGGCTTTTTGGCGTGGTGCGAGCGACGTTTGCGGGTCCGCGAGTTGGACGAACGCCGTTTGGGTACAGCCATGACAGACTCACAGGCTCAAGTGCGGCACACCCCCGGCGGGGTGGATCGGTCAGGTGGAAACGAGTTATCCTAGGGCTGGTCCGCATAGCTGTCAATTGGCCGAATTGTCGCCTTTCGCGGAGAGGTTGTGAATGAATCCCGTAGCGGAACTCGCCAGAGTTCCGAATCCGCGGAAAAACCTGAAGTCTGGCGACTTCAGCTACGAAAGATTCACAACC
>JAKEHX010000264.1 GCA_022614795.1 Planctomycetaceae bacterium
ATCGAGCATTTCCAGCAGGGCAAACTCCT
The DNA here is from genome assembly GCA_022614795.1 of Planctomycetaceae bacterium. Lineage (GTDB taxonomy): Bacteria > Planctomycetota > Planctomycetia > Pirellulales > Pirellulaceae > CAYLLN01. The sequence goes on from JAKEHX010000264.1 coordinate 30, forward strand.
CATCCTCGAAGCGGTAATACTTCAGCGTCAGCGGGTCTTTGACAAGCCAATACTCGCGCCCTTGCCACGTCTGCCGCTGCACCACCAGATCGGCACGCATCCGCAGCGCCAGCGGCCGGCGGGAACTGGAGATGAGGGAGGAGGGGTGCATGGAACGGCTTCGGCTGTATCCAATGTCGAATGTCGAAAGTCAAATGACGAATCAATGACGAATGTCGAACACGCGACGACGCTCAATGTCGACATTCGTCATTCGTGCTTCTTTCGTGATTTGATTTTCGTCATTCGCCATTCACCTCACCTGACTCTTCACCACCACATTCATCGTCGCCGACATGCCGGGCCGCAGCATGGGATGCCCGTTCTCGCTGCGATTGGCGACTTCAGCCCGCACGCGATACTTATTGCCCGCCTGGACGATCGGGCTGATGAACACGACTTGTCCTTGAAACCGGGCGCTTCGCCCGCCCGCGACTGGCACCTCGACTATCACCTGCCTGCCGGCCACGTCCTCGGGGCTGTATTCACTCGCGTTCAAAAAACCCTCGACCCGCAGCCGATCGATCCGGATCACCTGAAACACAGGCTGGCCGGCGCTGACCCATTCGCCGCGCTCATGAAAATTCGTGACGACTACGCCGTCGATCGGCGACACAATCTGCCGCCGGGCCAGGGCATCGTCGGCTGCTTGCACGCTCGCCTGATGTACTTCGGCGTTCATTTTCGCGACTCGCATCTCCAGCTTGCTCCGGTCGATTTGCAGCTCGTCGCGATGTTTGGCCAACCGTAGCTTCTGGATTTCCTGCTGCGTGACGCCGCCTGGGCTCTTGGCTTCGATCGCTTGGGCCCGCGCAAGTTCAGCCGTCGCCACGGCCAGCGCCGCTTCGGCATAGCGGACTTCGATGTCGTCCTCGGCCTTGGCCAGAGCGGCATCCCGCTCGAGCTCCGCCGCCAACTTGTCGAGCTTCGACTGGCGGTCGTCCACCTGGGCCAAAAGCTGCCCGGCCGTGACGAATTGTCCTTCGACGACGTCGACCGACACGAGCGCACCCGTCTCACGAGCCGGGACCTGAATGTCCTCAATCAGCGACACCAGGCAGAGTTTGATCTGCGCATGCTGAGAAGCGTCCACAGCCTGAAGCGCGGGCGAAGGAGTCGAAATGGCTGTCGAGGGAGGAGCCGCTTGCAAGCTCCAAGCACCAGGCACCAAAAAACAAGCAAAACCCAAGCACAAAACAACCAATGTCCAAAACGCTGGCCGCTCGCAGCCAGCACCAGTTTTGCGGTTTCGTTCATTCAGAATTTCAGTCATTGGAGCTTGTTTGTGATTTGGTGCTTGAGATTTGGTATTTCGCGCAGCGCTACGATGGCAGCCAGAACAGTACTTTGCTCTGCACGGTTTCGATCAGGTCGCAAAACCACGCATAACCCACGCTGGTCCGGCCGCAATACAGCTTGGCAGTGACGGTCGTCTGGTCGTGCAGCGGCGGCAGCTTCTCCTTGTCAATCGCCACGCGGACGAGGACCGTGTTCCCTTCATCGCCGCGGACTTCGGCCGTCTGCTCGATCTCGACGACCTGTCCGCTGAACTGCGCGCCGGGGTGGCTGGAAAGCGTGAAGACCACATCGAGCGGCGGCCGCTCGGCACTACGTGAATCTTCGCCGCCGTTCTGAGCCAAAACAGCCTGGGCCGCCTGAATGTGGGCCAGCCGCCGCTCGGGGACATACAGTTCGATCTCCCACGGCCCGTCGGGATTGGCCAGCGTCATGAGAGCCTGGCCGCGGATCACTGGCCGGCCTTGCAATGCGTCCTCGACCTTCCAGGTCACGACTTGGCCGGCTTCCGCTGCCGTGACAACGAGCTGTTTCTGCTTCTCGTGAAATAGAGTCAGCTCGCGTTCAACGTTCTGGGCCTCCTGGCGGAGTTGCATCAGCTCGCCCGACAACCGGCTTTCCTCTGCCGGCGAAAGTCGCACGCCGGCAGCCGACGAATTGTCGAGCAGCGCCCGCTGATGCGCGGCGATCTGCTCCTGATTGGTCGTTTGCCGTCCGATCAGGGCGGCCAGCTCCAGCTCCTGGTTGGTATTCGACAATTCGGCCAGCACTGCCCCGGGCGCAACGCTTTGCCCATGCCGCACCGGGACCTTGGCCACGATTCCGTCCACTTGGGCGAAAATCTCGCGGCGAATCGCCGGCTGGAGCTTGCCGCGCGCGGCCACTTCAAAGTCGGTCTGCACCGTCGCCAGGGCAAAAACTGCACCAGCCAGCGCCCCCGCCACGAGCAAGGTCCTGGGCAGCGATCGGCCGCGGAACATCCACATGGACTTGCCGAGTGCTTGCCAGACCGGCAGCAGGAACAGGCTGCTATGGTCGATCGCCCGCGAGAGGGCTTGGGCGCCGTGCTGCGCCACAAGCTGGCTCCGCGTCCGGAGCGACTCGGTGGCCCGGGCATCGCGCAGCTGCTCGAGGATGATCGCCCCCAGCGGCCGAGCGTTTGTTCTCTTGCCGTCGGAATCGGCGGAAATCGCGGGCACAAGCGGCAACACGGCGACCATCCGGGCGTGCGACCGATCGACATATTCCTGGAGCGGACCGTCGATTTGCGGCGGCAGCTCCGTTTCCTCGCCCTGATGCCAAAGTGGTTCGCCCGTGCGCAGCACAGACGTGGCCAGACGCGCCAGCCGCTTTACCTCGGCTGCCCGGCGGTCGATCGTATCCAGACCGCTGACCGCCTCGATGCGGCATTGGCCGCCATAGGCCAGGGCCAGCGAAACTCGGTCACAGCCTGCGAGCCGCCGTCCTTCATTGACGAGGGCAAAGCTGGTGGTCCGCACGTCCAACGACGCGTGGATTGCCTGCACGAATTGTTCGAGTTGTTGCCACAGCGACTGATTCTCCTCGAGCTGCCGCAGGCGGCGGTTCTTCAGATAGTCGCAGGCCAGATCGCACATCTGAATCAGAAACCGCAGATAGCCGCGCTGCGTCGTCGGCCCGCCTCCCGGTCGCTGGAAGACTTCGACAATCCCTTGCGGCTGGTTCTCGACAACGAGCGGGGCGAGGACCAGCAGCAGCTCGCTCGGATTGCCGGCTTCGTCCGCTCCACCCGCGCCCGACTTGGGCGGCACGATGATGGCCTGATTCCCACCGATCGCCTTTTTCAATAGCCCGCCGTGCTGCGGCCGATGCTCGGCTGCGTCGAGGCCCGTTTGGGCAAGGTTGACCTGGAATGCACTCCGCAGCCGGCCGCTTTCGCCGATCACCCAAACCACGCCGCCGACCGCCCCCATCGCCGAGACCACGCGCGGCAAGAAAGCCGCATAGAACTCGTCCGGCTGAACGTTCGTCTGGGCGACCTGCGCGATTTCCTGGACGAGAATCCGAATCTCGTGCCTCATTTCCGCCACGACGCTCGCCTCAGGTGGCCCGCCCGCCAAAGCCGAAGGACCAAC
>JAKEHX010000265.1 GCA_022614795.1 Planctomycetaceae bacterium
AGGGCCCTCCTTGGCTTGGTCTGTTGACACAAACCATTCTGAGGAACCCTCTTGCGTTCACCTATGCTGATCTAGCCGGACTTGGAACTACTGAAATTGCCAATTGGACTTTCAATCGGGGCAAGGTGCGTGTGCAGAGAGAAGCTTTGCCGCTTGTAGCGCCGCTAGCGGGCGCGGAATCGGTACTGGACTTCCATTTTCCCGAATCCGCTCCGGTCCGGCGGGCCGTTCTCGTGAGTAGGCCCGCTTGCGGCACTCCGCCGCCCATCGTTTGCGTGAACGGGCCCGACTCGGCGAGGGGGGCAGAGAAATGCTCGGGAGACTCATTGCGTCGTGGCTGGGGATCGATCGCCAACGACCGGCCAGGCCAGGCCGGCGTGGGAAGCCGCCGGCTACCTTCCGCCCCGGTGTCGAAACGCTCGAAGGCCGCGATCTCATGGCCACCTTGGTCGCCCTCACGTCCACCGACCGCCTATTGACGTTCGATAGCGCCACCCCCTGGCTGATCCAACGCAACGTCCCCGTCAGCGGGCTGGCGGCCGGCGAAAGCCTGTCCAGCATCGACGCCCGCCCCGCCAATGGCGTGCTCTACGGCGTCAGCAACCGGAACCTGGTCTATACCCTCAATGCCGCGACCGGCGTCGCCACGCGCGTCGGCAGCGGGCCCGCCACAATTGCGCAAGTCGGCGGCTTTGTGGGGATCGATTTCAATCCGAACGTCGATCGGCTGCGCCTCGTGACCGGGGCGAACCAGAACCTGCGCTTCAACCCAGACACCGGCGCGATCGTCGCAGGCGACACCAACCTGGCCTTCGCGGGCGGCGACCCCAACCAGCTGCTCGACCCGACCGTTGTCGACGCGGCTTACGACCGGAATTTCCAGGGGTCGAATCTGACCACCGCCTTTGGCATCGATCCGAACTTGAACATCCTCGTGCGGATCGGCGGCGTCGATGGGACGCCGTCACCCAACGGCGGGCAGGTCTTCACCGTTGGCAGCTTGGGACTCAACGTCGGCAACCGCGTGGGCTTTGACATCACCGCCAGCGGAATCGCGTACGCCGCGCTGACCGCCAACAATGGCGGCGGGCCGACGCGGCTGACGTCGATCAACCTGGCCAGCGGCGCGGCCACATTCCTGGGCTTCATCGGCAACGGCCAGACGACGATCGACGGCCTGGCCGAGCTGCCCCGCGAGGAAATCATCTACGGCGTCACCGCCAGCGACCGCCTCGTGCGCTTCGCGGCGAGCGATCCGGGCCGGATGCTCTCGTCGGTCCCGCTGCGGGGGCTGCTTTCGGGCGAAGACATCACTGGCATCGATTTCCGCCCCGCGTCGGGCGAGCTGTTCGGCATCACCGACATGAACCGCGTGCTGCGGATCGATCCGGCAACCGGCCAGACCGTGCAGCCTGGGCCTTCGATCGACGCGGCGCTGCTGGCGCCCAGCCAAAGCGTGGGGATCGACTTCAATCCGACCGTCGATCGCCTGCGGCTGGTGAATGGAGCCAACAACAACCTGCGCTATAACCCGCAGACGTTCGCGCCCGTCGATGGCGATCCCGGCACAGCCGGCGTGCAGCCCGACGCGGCGCTCGTCTATCTCGTGGGCGATCCCAATCAAGGAGTCGATCCGACGGTCGAGGCGGCGGCCTATGACCGCAGCGACAACGACCCCGCCACGGCCACCACGCTGTTTGCGATCGACACGGGGGTGAACGCCCTGGTGCGGATCGGCGGCGTGGACGGCTCGCCCTCGCCGAATTTGGGCGGCCTGACCACGCTCGGCAGCCTGGGCCCCGATGTGACGAGCAATTCCGGACTGGACATCAGCGCCGCCGGCGCCGGCGGCAAGGGGGCCGCGCTGCAAGTGCAAGGCGAAACGGTCTCCAAGTTGTTCGCGATCAACATCAATCCGACCACGCCCAATCAGCCCACCGGCGCCGCCACGCTGATCGGCACGATCGCCGGCGGCGAGGTGCTGACGGCCATGGCCATTGCCCCCGCGACCGTGCAGTTCGCCGCGCCGCTGGTAACCGTCAACGAGTCGGCCGGCCTGGTGTGGATCACGCTCACCCGCACGGGCGGCAGCAGTTTCACCGAAAGCGTCCTGGTCAGCACCTTCGACGGGACGGCCCGCGCGGGGCAGGACTACACGCCGCTCAATAACCTCGTCGTCACTTTCGCTCCGGGCCAAACGCGCAAGAGTTTTTCGATTCCGATTGTGAAAGACAACCGCAGCGAAGGGACCGAATCGGTGATGCTGGTCCTGGGCACGCCCGCCGCCAGTGCGGCCCTGCTCGGACCACTCGCCACGTCCACGCTGAGGATCGTCGGATAGCTGGCCGGGCTACGGCTGGCCAGCAGGCGGGCGGCGGTTCAGCGTGTAGCTGAAATCGGCGTGGCCGACGAGCGGCTTGCGGTCGTGGTCCAGGAAGAACAGCACGTTGTCGTCTCCCGCCAGGAGCAAGATGGCCGCCTGCGTCTTGGTCGCGGCCAACTCGAAGACCGCGGCGTCAGGCTCGTCGGCCGTGCCGCGGGCCATCGTCCACTTGCCTTCGCGCGCTCCGGTCGCCTTGAAGAGCGTCCCTTCGACTTTATACGTCGTTGGCGCCTTCGATTTGGGATCCTGGTACAGCGTGACGCGCCACTTCGCCTTGTTCCCGCCCGGGTGCGGCTCGATCCCGAGATCGCGAGCGATGCCTTGATAGGGCGTGCGCCCCTCGAAGACGCCGAAGACGTTGTCGCCGGTCGCCACGGGGGAAATCGTGTACGACATGTCCGGGACGGTGTTGGCCAGGGCCGGATCGACCGGAGTCTCCGCGGCGTCGGCCCGGCAGAGCGTATAGCTCCAGCCGCCGGTGCCGATCATCAGGCTGCGGTCCGGATTGAGCAACTGCGCGACATTCCGGTCGATCTGAGCGAGGGCCATGTCCCCGTCAAGCTGGTATACGACCGCTTTAGGATTGGACTTCGTTCCTTTGCCAAGTCTCCAGGCGCCTTCCTTCGTGAACGTGGCGTCCTTCTTGGCAGAGCCGATCAATGCGCCCGTGGTCTGGTAGTCGCATCGCAGAAAGTAGCGCGTCGGCGCGTGCGATTGCGGATCATGGCGGAGCGTCAGCTTCCAGCGCAGCGGCAGTTCGACGTTTTCAGGAAGCTTGAAGAGAGTCCGGATCGACTCGCCGCAGGGAGTGCTGCCGACGAGCACGCCAAATACCGCGGGATCGGCCGACTTAGCGCGCTCATCGGCGCGGGCCGCTCCCACGAATAACAATACCGCGACCGAGAGTGCCGCCAGCCGAAAGGGAGGGCGCGTCATGACAGCACCTTCACGGAAGAGGATTGTTGCTCCCGCCGGGCAGGCGGGGCCTACTTGTTCTCATCCGGCAGCTTGGGCGAGCCCGGCACCGGGGCCGCTTCCTGGAACTTGGCCTCGGGAATCTCGGCGGTCCCCGCGCCGGCCAGGGCGTAGTTCACCGCCACCACCTCGTCCTTCTGCGGCGTGAATGCAATCGTCTTGAACTCGGCTTGCGACTCGATCAGCTCGATCACCTTCCGCTCGATGATCTGGTTGCGGAGCGTGTCCATCAGGCCGCGCTTCTCCAGCCGGGCCCGCACCCGCCGCGGCGATTCGTCCGATTGCTCGGCGATCAGCTCGACCTCGCGATCAAAATCTTCCGGCTGGGACTCGATCTTCTGGTCCTCGGCGATCCGCTCCAGGATGAAGTGCTCCTTGAGGGCCTTGGCGGTCGAGGCCAGGGCGTTCTGCTGGATGTCGTTCATGTACTGGCGGATCATCGGATCGGTGAAGCCGCTGGATTGGAGCTCCATCACCATCCGCTCATATTCGCGGCCGGCCTGTCGCCGGAGCAATTCCTTGGGCAGCTCCCACTTGGCGGCCACGGTCAACAGCGACGTGATCTGCTGCCGCACGCGCCGTTGCTGGTGGAACTTGAGCTGCTTCTCTAGTTCGCCGCGGACCTCTGCAAGCAGCTCCTGCTCATTGGCAAAGCCGCCGATCTTTTCGAGAAACGCGGGCGTCAGCTCGGGGAGCTTGCGCATCTCGACGGCGGCGACCTCCATCGTCAGCGTCACTTCCTTGCCGCGCAGGGCCTCGTTTTCCGATTCGTTGGAAATCGTCACCTTCGTCTCGACGGTGTCGCCGGGCTTTTTGCCCACGACCAGCGTGTCGAAGCCCTCGACCTTCGCATCGGCCAGGCTCAGCGTCGGCTTGACCTCGATCGTCTCCTCGGTCAATTGCGAGACCTGCTGCCCGTCGTGAATCGCCCGCAGCGTGAGCGTGGCGAAATACCCCGGCTCGATCGCCCCGTCGTGATCCTCCATCGTGGCATATTTCACGAGCAGCTTGTCGAGATGCTCGCGCACTTCCTTGTCGGTGTATTTGTGCTCCGGCCGCTCAAGGTTCAGCCCCTGCCACTGCGGCAGGTCGAACTCGGGCCGCACCTCGATGTCGAACTCAAAATGCATCGGCCCGTCGTCGGGCATCTGGATCGAGTCGAAATCGAAGTCCGGCTCGCTGATCGCGGAGAACTCCTGGTCGTCCCCCATCTGGGTCAGGCTGTCCATCAGCAGCTTGCCCTTCACCTGCTCGACGATGTGCTCCTTGAAGCGCGATTCGACGAGCTTTCGCGGGGCCCGGCCCGGCCGGAAGCCCGGCACCTCGGCTTTCGGGCCCAGCTCGTCGTACGCGTCCTTCAGATACCGCTCGACATCCTCGCGGGCGATCGACACTGTCACGTGACGCTCGCAAGCCGACGGCTTGTCGATCTTGATCTGCATTTGCAGCTTCGGCTTCTCGGGCTCCTGCTGATCGTCGCCGGCAGCCGTGGTGTCTTCGGTTTGCGTGGTCATGAGCAATCGTCCTTTAGAGACACTGCGAAGTTGTTTCAAACCCCGTAGCTGAAGTCGCCAGACTTCAGGAAATTACGCCTGAACTCTGGCGAGTTCAGCTACGGAACCACGGAGTGTGCCTGCTACTTAACAAACGAACCCGAAGTGCCGGCAGGCAAGGCCAGGACTTCGGGCTTTTGGATGCTTAGCCCGGCTGTCCACAGCCGGTATTCCTTTCGCCCGGCTGATTTCAGCCGACCTTCGAGGAGGCGACGCCGCCTGGAGGCGGCGGCTAAGCGAAGAGCGGGTGATGGGACTCGAACCCACGACAGCCACCTTGGCAAGGTGGCGCTCTACCAACTGAGCTACACCCGCAGTCCGAACCTTCAATTGTGCCAATTCCGTGGGGCTTGTAAAGCCCGCGCCAGCGGCGGCCAGATTCAACCCTACGCCGCGCAAAGGACCACGGCAACTCGCCCGAACAAGTCGCCTAACCTGCTGGCAGTCAACGATTTGCGCATTTGTCCGGTCGCCTCAGCCAAACAGCTCCGCGATCGGCTCGCCGCCATCGGTGATTGGCACGGGCCGCTCTCCGGCGTGAAGGAGTCCCTTGGGGTCGATCCCCAGCGCCGCATGGATCGTCGCGTGGAAATCGGGCACGCTAACGGGCCGATTGGTGACCGTCATCGCCAGCTCATCGGTCGTGCCGATCACCTGGCCCGTCTTCAGGCCACCTCCTGCCAGCACGCACGAGAAGGCCTTGCTGTGGTGGCCGCGGCCGCCGCCGGCGTCGAACTGAGCCGGCCGGCCGAATTCGGTCGCCACCACAATCAGCGTCTTGTCGAGCAGCTTCTTCGCTTCCAGATCGCGGACAAGAGCCGCCAGGGCCGTATCGAGCTCCTGAATGAGCGCGTGCTGGCGGAGGATGCCGTCGTTGTGCACGTCCCAGCCGGTGCCGTTCAGGAAGTTCAAGTTGTGCGACACTTCCACAAACCGTACGCCTGCCTCGATCAACCGGCGCGACAAGAGGCACCGCTGGCCGAACTCGCCGCCGTACGACTCGCGAAGCGAGCCCGGCTCATCGGTGAGCTGGAAAATCTTCGCAAACCGCGGCCCCGACAGGCGGAGAGCCTCGGCCAGCGTCTCGTCGTATTGCTGGACCAATGCGTCGCCCCCCGCGCCGGCCCGGAACTGTTCGCGGACCTTGGTCAGCAGGGCCTCGCGCCGCGCCTGCCTTTCGGCGGTGATCTCGCGCGGGCGCGACAGGCCGGCTGGGCCGCTGTCGGTGTCGGTCAGATAAACATAGCCGTACTTGGCCCCGAGAAATCCGGGCCCGCGCGTGACGTTCGGGTAGCCGATCAGCACGTAAGCCGGCACCCCTTCGCCCGCCGCGCCGCGCTGCTGGGCGACGATCGACCCGATCGACGGATAGACGATTGTGCCGCTGGTGGGCCGGCCCGTGTGCAAACGATTGACAGCCGCGGCGTGTTCGTCGATCACCTCGTGCTGGACCGTGCGGATGAGGGCGAACCGGTCGAGCAGCTGCGCACACTGGCGGAGGTGCTCGCAGACCTGCACGCCCGCGATGGCCGTGTCGATCGCCGGGTAATACGCCCCGGCCTTCTTCGCTTTCGGATCGCCCAGCGGCTTTGCATCCCAAGTATCGATCTGCCCGGCCCCGCCGCCGAGCCATACAAAAATGCAATGCTCCGCCTTGCCCAGCGGCGGTCGGCCGGCTGGTGGTTCGGCGGCGAGCGCAGGCGATAGCGCGACAGCTCCCGCCGCGGCGGACGTGGAGGCCAGGAATTGGCGGCGGTGGAGGGACACGGCAGGGAGAAGGGCTAGGTAGGTGCGTAAATGAAAAGCGCCGCAGTTCAGGCGGACTTCCTGAAGTCTGGCGACTTCAGCTACGGGTTTTACAACAGCCTCCTAATATATCATCTGCCGCGGCATGATCTACCGCAGCGGCTGTTGCCCCAGCAGCCGCCGCAATAGTCCAAGCTGTCCCGCGTGCAGCATCTCGTGGTGCGAGCAGAACAGCAGGCAGCCGAGCTTGTTGGCATGGACGGCGTAGGGCATTTCGACGGCCTCGGCGAGCTGGGCCTCGCTCGCGCCTGGGGCTTCTTTGAGCACCTGGGCATGCACGCGGTCGAGCGTGGCGCGAATCTCCACAGCACTCGGGTATTTAGCCGCGTCCGCTTGTGGCGCGCTTCCTCGACTAAACAGCTTGCGAAATCCGCTGGTCATGAGCGACAGATCGATCTCCTGCCGTCCCCGCAGTCGAAACAGGCACAGCCCGTACTGGGCCATCGCCAGGTGCCCGACTTGCCAGGCGACATGCGTGGGGCAGCCCGGCGGCATGGTGAACCAAAGCGCCTGGTCGATCTCGTTGACGATCGACAGGGTGTAGTTGCGGGCGAATTCGATTTGCTGGAGGGCGAGAGGGAGCGACATTCAGTTTTGGATAATCAGGGCTCGGGAGGACTGGCGTGGTTGGATGGTCCCCATCTCCTCAGCCGATCATAGTATTCCCCATACGGCTGCCAAGGATAGAGATTCTTGTCGGTGTAATGGGCCAGGAATTCGTCGAACGTCAGGGGCAGGTCGATTCGCCATACATTGGGGTCGCTGTTGATGTTCTGAGCCTTTGCCCATGGCCGAAAGTAGTCAAGATACCAGGCCCGCGTCCGCTGGAGCGCGTGAAACTCCAAGCGGGCCATTTCCTTCACGTAGCCTTCTCGCGTCAGTTCTCCCGCGACTGCAAGTTCATCTAGCTCGTGGAATCTTGCGTGCGACTGAACATTGTGAAGTTCGAAGGCCAGGAATTTCCACTGCTCTTCGAGGGAAAATCTGCGGCTTGGTCCGTGTCCAAATAATAAGCTCTCATGCCTGCGCATCCGGACGCGACCGGACCGGCCATTTTGTGGCGACAGATGATCAGCGAAAGCGTCAGTCGGCTGTGTCGCATCCCATACAAGGCGGCCTGGCGTGTCTTCCCCGGCAAATTTCCGCGCGGCCCAGAGGGAGATCTCGTCGTCGAGCTTGACTTCGTGGGCCATGGCGGGCCGGTCCTTGAATAACTGGACAAGCTGGGCTCGACCATGGGCAAGATCGTCGGCACTCAGTTCCTTGCCATACGGCCAAGGTCGCGCGTAACCGCCGCGCTGCGACGGATTGGCACGGATCAACTCTTGAATTCGTGCGACTGCTTCGTCTTCCCGATCGAGATATTGAAAAGCCTGGCTGCTCCAGTACAAGGCTTGGGCGTTTCCTGGGTCGAGTACGAGGATACGGTCATAGGCTTCAATGGCCTCGCGATCATTGCGATCTGCAATTTGGCAGTGACCGACGGCCATGTTGGCCGCAATCCAATCGTCGCCAAAAAGAACGACCTTTTTCGCATCAGTGAGTGCACCCTCAAAGTCGGAACTTATATATCGCAGGCGCGATCGAATCGCCAAGGCCTCCGGATCGTCAGGCCGAAGCGACAGGGCAGCACTGCAATCTCCAAGTGCTGCATGGTCGAGTTTTAACGCGACATAGCAGCGAGCGCGGCGGATAAGCATGTCAACGTTCCCCGCATCGAGCCGGATCGCGGCTGAGTAGTCAACAATTGCCCGATTATATTTTCGCAGCCGCACATGCTCGTCACCGCGAAGCATCAACACGGTCGGTTGAGCCGGTTTTGCTTGGAGCGCCAAGGAAAAAGCCGCGATGGCCTCATCAGGTTGGTCGTTTCGCGAATGACGAATCCCATTGCGGATGTGAGCGATGGCAGAGTCGTCTTCACCTGCAGCAGAATAGAGTGTGCACAGGATAGCAATGTGAATTGCTGGTCCAATAGCGCGCGCTCCAATCATTGCAAACTCCTCCTATGAAGTAGCACGTTCCGTCGGCGACGCGTATTCGCACGAGGCCGGGCAAATCGCGTGCGGCCAGCGCTAGCGGGGCACGACTTTGCGGCCGGGCGGAAGTCGTGGCCGTGGCCCCCCGCAGAGTATAATCCACCTGGGAGGATTTGCTTATGCCGCTGCACGACTGGTCTCGCGTCCCAGCAGGCCTGTTTCACGATTTTCATCAGAGCTGGTCGATCCGGATTAAAGACGCGCTCAATGCCGGGCGATTGCCCCCGGGGCTGATGGCTCTCGTGGAGCAAAAGGCAGGCCCGAAAGAGTCGGACGTGCTGGCCATTGAAGCCCGCAGCCGGCCTCACCCCGACGCGGGCAGCGGCCAGGGGGGGCTGGCGACGATGTCTCCGCCGCAGACCCGGATCGTGCGCCGTACGGCCAAGGAGTTCTATTCGGACCGAGCCAATCGGATCGTCGTGCGGCGTCATTTGGGGCGCATGGTGGCGGTCGTAGAGATCATCTCGCCCGGCAACAAGGACAGCCGCTTTGCGCTGCGGCAGTTGGTGGAAAAGACAGTCGACTTTCTCCGGGCCGGCGTTCACGTGCTCGTGATCGACTTGCTTCCGCCGACCGCGCGCGACCCCACGGGCATTCACAAGCTGATTTGGGACGAGATCGAGGAGGAGGATTTCACATTGCCGCCGGACCAGGACCGCGTGCTGGCTTCGTACGAAACGGGGAGCGATCGGGCAGCTTTCATCGAGCTGGTCGGGGTGGGCGATCCGCTCCCCGAGATGCCGCTCTTTTTGCACAGCGGCGAGCACGTGCAGGTGCCGCTGGAAGCTACGTATCAGGCGACTTGGGATGCCCTGCCAGGAGAATTTCGCCGCGCCGTCGAAACAGGCGTGCTCCCAGAGTCGGTTGACGAATAGACCCTGCACGCCGGCCGTGCGAAAGTCGAGGCCGCCGCGCAAATCTTAGCCGTTGGGATTGTCCAGGAGTTGCTTCAGCCGCGCGGCCAATTCGGCGGGCAGACGGGCCGGCCAGGCGTGATCGATCAGCCCGACGCCGATCAGGTCGCGCAGATGCGTGCGGTCCTTGTCACGGTACGACGTGAGCTTCATCCGCACCAGAGCATGCAGCGAGACGACCTGAAAACCTTCTGCGGCTTCGGATTCCGCGAGGTCGGGCGTGGCTGCCAGGTCGTTTGTCCGCACCTTTTCGCCGGCGTACAGCACGTGGACAGCCGACGTAGGCCGGCCATCCGGACCGTCGAGGAACATCTCGACGTCGAAGCTCCGACAATAGACGAAGCCGGCGGGCTCAAGCGCAGCCTTTGCGGCTTCCAGATCAGTGCGGCGGATCAGGATATCCACATCACGGGTGTTGCGCACGGCATCCTCATCGACGCGGCCGACCCATTCGGCGACCGCATTGCCGCCGGCGACCGCATACGGGACGCCCGCCCGCGCCAGAGCGGCCGTAGATCGCAGCAATCGCTCTTTGACCTTTTCAGCCGCCAAAGCCGCTCGCTCCCAACCCGAAGTTGTAACGACCGCGTCTGTCATAGCGCATTCCGTATCATTTATAGTATCCAGGAAGCGCGATTGCCGAAAGATATTCCCTACGCAATCAACTCATTGACCACCGTGCCGTGCACGTCGGTCAGGCGGAAGTCGCGGCCGGCGTAGCGGTAGGTCAGACGCTCGTGGTCGAAGCCCATCAGCCGCAGCATCGTCGCGTGCAGATCGTGCACGTGCATTGGCTTTTCGACCGCTTTGAAGCCGAACTCGTCGGTCGCGCCGTAGGTCTGTCCCCCTTTGACGCCGCCGCCGGCCAGCCAGCAGGTGAAGCCCCAGTGGTTGTGGTCGCGACCGTTGATCTTGCCGGCATTGGCCCCGGCTTGCGGCAACTCGACGGTGGGCGTGCGGCCGAATTCGCCGCCCCACAAGATCAGCGTTTCCTCGAACAGGCCGAGCCGCTTGAGGTCGGTTAATAGGGCCCCGATCGCCCGGTCGCACTGGCCGGCGAGCTTGGCGTGGTTGTCCTTGATGTCGTCGTGGTTGTCCCACGGCTGGCCCTGGCCATGCCAGACCTGCACGAACCGCACGCCCCGCTCGATCAGCCGGCGGGCGATGAGAATCTGCCGGGCCTGCACGCCGTCGCCGTAGGCGTCGAGCACGTGCTGGGGCTCGCGGCTGACGTCGAATGCCTCGGCCGCTTCGGTTTGCATGCGATAGGCCAGCTCGAAGCTGTGGATGCGGGCGTCGAGGGCCGGGTCTTGGCCGCGCTGGGCCTTGTGCCGCTGGTTGAGGGCGGCGAGCGCGTCGAGCTGCCGCCGCTGCGGCCCCGCCGGCAGCCACTCGTTGCGGACGTTTTCGACGAGCTTGTCGATCTCAGCGTGCTGCGTGTTGACATACGTTCCCTGATACACGCCGGGCAAAAACGCCGACTGCCAGTTCTGCGTTTCCACGATCGGATAGCCGCCGGGGACCATCGCGATAAAGCCGGGCAGGTTGAGGTTCTCGGTCCCCAGGCCGTAGGTGAGCCAGGAGCCCATGCTGGGCCGCACGAGCCGCGACTCGCCGCAGTTCATGAGGAGAAGCGACGGCTCGTGGTTGGGGACGTCGGCGTGCATCGAGCGGATGACGGCGATGTCGTCGATGTGCCGGGCGGTGTGGGCGAAGAGCTCGCTGACCTCGATCCCGCTTTCGCCGTATTTCTGGAACTTGAACGGCGAGGGGAAGGCGTTGCCCGTTTTGCGCTCGGTCGCCAGGTTTTCCATCGGCAGGTTCTTGCCGGCGTACTTGTCGAGGCTGGGCTTGGGATCGAACGTATCGACGTGACTCGGCCCGCCGTTCATGAAGAGGTGAATCACCCGCTTCGCCTTGGCGGGAAAATGAGGCGGCCGCTCGGCGAGTGGGTTCTGATAACCCGTTTCGGAATCAGCCGCCGCGGCGGACAGCACTCCCGCCCCGTCCAGCACGCCGGCCAGGCCGAGCATTCCCAAGCCCATGCCCGACCGGCGCAAGAGTTCGCGGCGGGTGAGGGAGCAATTATTTCGAACCAAATTCAACATGATTTCGCCGCTCGTTGCGCTATCGAGTCAAGGGAAGTATGGTGAGCGTGTTGGCCCAATCGATCAATTCACTGCAACTCGCAATCATTTCCAAGTCGTCGATGCGCTGGCGGTAGCTCAATGTTTCGGGTGCGAGAATGACGCCGCAAAACGGGCGAGCAGCTGCCTGCCGTGCGGCGGTGATGCGATAAAAATCTCGATCGATTGTCACTACAAGGCGATTCAATTCGGTAGCCCGATCGAGCAATTGCGAATCATCATCACCTTCTCGGTGATCGTCCTGTGCCGTCATGGCGTCGACACCACGGTCACGCAGTCCTTTGGTGATCGCGAAGGGAACGTGCTCGTCCATGTAAAGCGCGATCATTTTCGCTCTGCTGCACGGGCCTTCATGCGTGCGACGCGAGCTTGAAAGTCGGGGTCATTCTGCTGCTTCTGCCTTTCGCGCTCAGCGAATTCTTGACCTTCTTTCATCTGACGATCGATTTCTTCTCGGTGGTCGTAGTAATAAGCCAAAGCGGCATGGATTTGCGAAAGTGACAAGTGGGGATAGGCCTCGGATTGAATCTGGTCCGCCGTCAGGCCGTGGTACTTCTTGAGGGCAGCGATGTGTTCAACCTTGATGCGGTGACCCACCAGCTTGGCTACGCCCTTGTCGTTGAGCTCAATGTGCTCAATGGACACTTGTGGGTGCTGATTGCGAATATCGGTGACCATGTCGTGCGCTCCTCTGCCCTCTATCAATCAATATACATCACCTCATTCATTAGCAGCAGCAATTGAGCGTATTGCTCAATCGGCGTGAGCTTCATGGAATCGGGCGATTCGCTGGATGCGGCCGCCAGGAATTGCGTGCCGATGGCCAGCTCATCGGTCGCGGGCGCGCGGGCCAGGACCAGGCGATAAAGGGCGGCTATTTGGGCGCTGTGGTCCGCTCGCTCCGCGAGCGGAGGCGGGTCCGCGACGTTCAAATTCTCAGAAGCACTTCCGCTCGCGGAGCGAGCGGAC
>JAKEHX010000266.1 GCA_022614795.1 Planctomycetaceae bacterium
CGACCTCCGACCTTCGACCTCCGACCTTCGACCTCCGACCTTCGACCTCCGACCTTCGACCTCCGACCTCCGACCTTGACGCCCAACCCCCCACATTGGTCCCGCCGCGCCAATTCGCGTATATTTACTAGGCCCGCTGCCCATGGCGGTTTCCAAGGGTCTGGTTCCCTCTCCATGCCAGCCACGCTCGATTTTGCCACCGAAGTCATCGATATCTGCCGCCAGGCGGCCGACGCGAACCGCGACTGTCCGGCGCGCCGGGGCAACGTCATCGGCCTCGCGCCGGACAATGCCGACGACCTGATGATCGTCGCCGACCTGCACGGCAACCGGCTCAACTTCGAGAAGCTGCTGGCGATCGCCGACATGGACGGGCATCCCCGGCGGCATCTCATCATGCAGGAGGTCTGCCACGGCGGGCCGGAATATCCTGGCGGCGACGGCGCCTGCATGTCGCACCTGCTGCTCGAAGACTGTGCCCGCCTCAAAACCGAATACCCCGAGCGGTTTCATTTCCTCCTCAGCAACCACGAGCTGGCCGAGCTGGGCGACTTTCCCATCAGCAAGTCGCGGCGAATGCTCAACCTTCAGTTCCGCAGCGGCATCAACGAAATGTATGGCGAGCAGGGCGAGCAGGTCCGACTCGCCTACCTCGAGTTCCTGGCAACCTGCCCGCTCGCCGTGCGGCTGGCCAGCGGCGTGTTCGTCAGCCACAGCTTGCCCGACCAGTGCGACCGCGAGCCGTTCGACGCCAGCGTGCTCGACCGGCCGCTGTCGTGTGCCGACTATCGCAGCGGCACGCCGGCGTTTCGCCTCGTTTGGGGCCGCGACTTCCGCGCCGCCAATGCCGATGCCTTCGCCCAACAGGTCGGCGCCGACATCCTGATCCACGGCCACGAGCCCTGCGAAGCCGGCTACAGCGCACCCAACTCCCGGCAGATCATTCTCGACGGTTGCTGCTCGCATGCGGCCTACCTGATCCTCCCCGTGGGCCAGAAGTTGACTCAGCGCGAGATCATTTCCCGCATCGCGAGCCTGCACCAGCCTTCGATCCGCTGCTCGCGCCCCATGGCCTGATGTGAGCCAGCCCCTACAATCGCCCGCCGCTCCACAGGGCTCCCCGCGTTCGCAGGGCCGCCCGCGGTTCCAGTTCAGCTTGCTGGGGCTGATGGTCCTGATGCTCTTCGCGTCCATGATCGGCGCCCCGCTTTATTACTTCGTCCGCGGCTGGCAAACCGGGCGGGTGGACATGAAGCTGATCGGCATGGTGGGCGTCCTCGCCGGGCCGCTCCTCCTGACGATCCTCGTCAGCGTCATGGTCGCCGTCGCCCAGCGCCTCGGCCGCAAGTAGCGCTTCGTAGCCGGCGCTGCCAGCGTCGGCGCGATCGGGCTGGGGTGGCACGTCCCACGCTTGCGTGGGCGTGTGCACGGCGTCTCGTCAAGTTGCCCGCGGTTAAACTTTTTGCCAAATCCGCCGTTCAGTCGGGCCAATTAAACTCGCCTAAGTCGTTATTCGCCAGTAACTTACGTCGCTAAGCGCTGAGCTCGTCGCGCTGTCGCCACGATAGCTTGTTTAGCCGCCTCTACCCTCGTGGCCCGATGCTGCCAGCGTTTGTTTCAGGAACTTCCCAACGCCGGCAGCGTCGGCAAAGGCCACTCTGCGGACATCCGCAACGGCGGCCTGCGCCACCTTGCCGCGACTTGCCGGAAGCCTCGCCGCCCAACCGCACTTGATGCGTCCACTCGCCAGCACATGGCCCGCGATTGGCCTCAAAGCACCCGGGCATTCCAGCGATAATAAGATGAGCAATGGCCGTCGGTCCCTCCTTACGTCAGGAAAATCGATTGCTTTGTTCCGCAAGATTCTCGCGAACCGCGGGGCCAGCATCCCCGTCTCGCTTAGGACCACGTCATTGTCGGGAATAGAAAGTTCGAGGTTTGCCATGCTCAAGGAAGATTCTTTGCTCAACGAACAGATCAAGGTTGCCATTCGCCAGCGTGCCCGCCGGGCTCTGACCAAGGACGACGTCGTGCGCGCGGTGTTCGACTCGTTCCGCTCCCAGCAAATCGAGCTGCGCAACGTGTCGCTCGAAGAGATGAAGGCCGCCGTCGCGATCGCCGCCCATGCCGCCAAGTACACCGACCCGATGGCCGCCTAAGTAGGCCCAGACTCCGTCTGGGCCAGGGGGTTGCCAGAGATCGATTATCACGCTCCCCTGTCCCTCACGGAGTGAGGGACTACTTTGGGCCAGCCTGCCATTCTTCGTTCACGAACGACGCGCCAGGTTGACGCCGAATTCGCTCAAAACGACCCGCTGCCGGCATCCAACTCCTGATCCGGCAGTCACTTGCGCGTGGTTAACAGGTATTCGCCAGTCGTGTTAACCTGGGCTCGCAAATCCCGCGATTTTGCCGTGTCGGTCGAGCCCGCCTGTTGACAAAGGAAAGAAAATCGGGGGTTGCCGTTAACCACGTGCTCCTCTTCCCCAAGCGAGCGTCGCCGCGCTCGTCCACGAACTTCGTACACGCCTTTCCACACTCGGGAGTCACCCGCAGATTTCGCGGATGACGCAGATCAATCTAATGACGCAACTGGCTCTTAATCCGTGCCAATCGGTGTTTCATCCGTGGCTTCTCTCCTGCGTGGCCGGCCCGACAGCGCTGAGTTAGATCCGCGGCCCTCTGGCGCCGCGCTCAGATTCCACCAAATTGCCAAGGATCGACACCGCGCGCCGTCACGCGATGCGTGAGGTTTGTCCGCGCAGTGGCGGGATGCGCTCCAGGCTCCCGCGCGACGGGGTCGGGAGTTTTTGGCCGGGAAATCCTGTCCATCATGCAGGAGTAGCACCGGCCAAAGACTCCCGACCCCTTGAGTCCGCGCGCGAGATTGTACCCGGCCGGGTGCGCCAACTTCTCAACAACTCTTGAAGACATTACACTGAGCAGCGACCGCCCGCGACGCAACCCGTTACTGTACAATAAGTTCCAACATGGCTCTTCAGCGCTCACATGCGGATGCGAAAAATCCGCACAAAAACAGAGAAATCTCAAAAGTGGGGTTTTGGCGCCAGTCGAGCGGTGATCACCCCTCTGCCCTGCCTCCTCCGCGCGCCAGTGCCCGCAGGCGTTCCCACTGCTCTTCCGTCGCAAACTCGCGCGGCAGGAAATGGAATCGGAAGCTCGCCGGATTGAAGAGCACCAGCATGTTCTCCCCCTCGCCCCGATACCGAAGCTGATCCCACGTTTCGTGCGTCTCTAGGGCCTCGCTCAGCATGCTGACGCCGCTGGTTGAGATCGTCCACGTCGTCCACTGCGGGCGCGTCCGGCCGCCTCTAAACGAGCGCCGCAGCAGCCATGCCTCGATCTGGCCCTTGAAGAGGCCCCACATGCAAAGCAGTCCAAGTACCGCCATCTTGATCCCGCAGGCGATCAAAAATTGGGGACGTGGCTCCGACCACCACAGAAATGCCCCGACGAGAATGACCGCCAGAATGAACACGATGCTAACGATCTTCACAACCGGCTGATGCTTGAATCGCCCAATCCGTAGCAATTGGTCGAGATCGACCAGACCTGCCAGCACGATCGGTTCCTCGCCGGCGATTGCGGGAGGGGTTAGGGCTGGATGTGGAGCAGGGCCCTTGGCTGGCGCCCCTTTGCCAATCTCCGCTGCCGCACCACCGAACTTCGCCTCCAGGAGCGACCACAGCCGGTCCTGGTCCGTGCTATCGGCGCACCAATGGATATTGAGGATGACGATGGGTATGTCCCGCAGGTTCCCTTGCCCGTAAAGCACGATCAACTCGCCCGCCATCTCCATCCGGCTGAATGACGACCAGGGCTGAAACTCTTCGCCCGCCGAGCCGCGAAGTCTAACCCCATCGCCTGTCACCAGAGCCCAGAACGACTTCTGGTAGGGAATCCCCAAGAGGCCGAGGATGGCAAAGTGCAGGGCGAGGAAAGTCCACGACACGATCGAGACAAGGAACAGAAGGCACGGTGCTCCGAGGAGCGGCACAAGCGCCGCCCAAAGCACGTTTGGGTCGCCGGTTTTCCAGAAGCGATGGAAACAAAGAGCCGAGGCGCACAGTGCCAATGTGGCGAGCGGGAAGCCTATCCACTTTGTGCCGCGGACGCGCAGCCGCCGCAGGACCAGCACCTCGTGCGCCAAGTTGATTTCACCGCGGAGCACAATCGGCTCGTCCAGGGCCATTGCGACGGGCGCTGGCCGCCCGCCCGCGCACTGCGGCGACGCATACGGATTGATCGGTTCGGCTGCGGCTGGCCCCATGCGGATCTCGCCAAACAAGCGATTGCGGCAATGGCAACCCTAGCCTTTTCGCCCGGCGGTGATGTCCGAATGTATTGGCCGTAGCGACTGCAGTGTCGCCTTTCGCTCCGCGAAAGGGCGCACTTTCGCGGAGCGAAAGGCGACGATCACCACCCGCGAAACAGCTTCAAAAGCGCAAAGTACCCGGCTTCCATGAATAGCAGCACCAGCAGCGCCGTCAGAGATACGCGCCCCCGCCCGAGCTGCCGGTGAAAGACCACGAGCCATAGCAGCCCGATGCAAATCGTGCTGATCGCAAACACCGCCAACTTATCGGCGGTCGGATCGTAGAACGGCCTCAAACGATTTCCTCGATTACGCGCCCCTCGACAAACGTCAATCGTTCGTCGCGCCCCAGGTGCGGATAGGTCAGGCGGTGCTGGTCGAGGCCGAGCTGGTGCAGGATAGTCGTGTGGATGTCGCGGAAATGATAGGGCTTCTCGATCGCCTTGAGGCCGATGGCGTCGGTCGCGCCGACCGCCTGGCCGCCGCGGATGCCGCCGCCGGCCAGCCACATCGTGAAGCCCAGGTTGTGATGGTCGCGCCCCTTGCCCGATTCGGCCTCGGGCGAGCGGCCGAACTCGCCGCCCCACAGGACGAGCGTGCTCTCCAAGAGGCCGCGGCGCGCCAGGTCCGTCAGCAGGGCCGCCACCGGCTGATCGGTTTCGGCGGCCTTGCGAAGGTGGTTTTCTTCGATGTCGCTGTGGGCATCCCACTGCATATTGCCCGGCCCGCCGCCGGCGACGACACAGACAAACCGCACTCCCTGCTCGACCAGCTTGCGGGCCAGAAGGCAGCGGCGTCCGTAGTCGTGCGTGGTTTCGTGGCCCACGCCGTACAGGTCGAGTGTTTCCTGCGTCTCGCCCGACAGATCGAGGATCTGCGGCGCCTCGCTTTGCATCTTGAACGCCAGGTCGTAGGCATTGATGCGGGCGGCAAACTCCGTGTCGTCCGGCGCGAGCGTCGCCTCGTTCAAGTCGCGGATGAGCTTCACCGTCTTTTGCCGCTGCCGCGCGTCGCTGCCCGCCGGGAGCGACAGATTGAGCACGGGCCGCTCGCCGGGGCGGAACATTGTCGGCTGATAAACGGCCGGCAGAAAGCCGTGCATGTACATGGGCTGGCCGGCTTCGAGTGCTCCCTTGGGATCGGGGAGCACGACATAGGCCGGCAGCGAATCGCTCTCGGTCCCCAGGCCGTACAGAATCCACGAGCCCATGCTCGGAAAGCCGGGCGTGACGCGGCCCGAAAACAGCTCGTACTGGGCGGCCGAGTGCACGACCATGTCGCCGTGGCACGAGCGGATGATCGCCAGCCGATCGACACATTTGGCCGTGTGCGGGAAGAGATCGGAAACGTCGAGCCCCGCCTGGCCGTATTTCTGGAACTTCCGCTGCGTGCCGAGCAGTTTCGCGTCGCGCTGGATGAACTGGTATTTGGCCTCGCCGAATTCCGCGGGCCGCGGCTGGCCGGACAGCTCATTCAGCAGCGGCTTGGGGTCGAACGTTTCGAGGTGGCTCGGGCCGCCGGCCATGAACAGAAAGATCACCGACCTGGCCTTGGGCGCGGCATGCGGCGGCTTGGGGGCCAGCGGATTGGCCGTGCCAGCCCGCAATTGCTCTTCGTGCACGAGCGACGCCAGTGCCAGCCCGCCGAAACCGCAAAAGGCGTCGCGAATGAATTCGCGGCGATTGCGCGTGGGGCGGAAGTGAGTGGTAGGGTGCATGAGTGCAACGAAATGCACCGGTTTACGGTACGTGCGCGAAATCGTTGAGGTTAAAGAGCGCCAGGCAGAACTCTTCCAGCGGGCCGTCCTTGAGAAAATCGACCGACGCGGCCAGTTCGCGCGGCGTGGGATGCCGGCCAAGTGCGAGGAGGAAGGCACGTTGGATGATCAAAGTAGTAGGCACACTCCGTGTGCCGTTGGCTGCTGACGGCACACGGAGTGTGCCTGCAACTCTTTCCGCAAACGCCCCTGCCAGCTCGTTCGAAATCGCGCCGTTCAATAGCTCCAAGGCCTGCGGCGCGTGCGTGCTCGACTCGCGGCGGGCGCAGCTCGTCAAAAGGGCCGGGCCATCGAACGCCTCCATGAACGGCAGCCGGAGATTGCGCTTGGCGATCAAAAAGACCGAGCGGCGGTCCTGTTGCGCCGCGGCCTGGGGCACCTGCCACTGCGACGGCTTATAGAGCAGGTTCACCAGCTCCGGATCGACCGGCGTCATCACGCTCGGGCCGCCGGCCTGAAGGTTCAATCGCCCACTGGCCGCGAGCATCGCATCGCGCAGCTCTTCCGCCGACAGCCGGCGGCGGTTGAATCGCCACAGCAGGCGGTTGTCTGGGTCGGAGGAAGTGCGGAGTGCGGAGTGCGGAGTGCGGAATGAAGAGGATTGACGGTAGGTCGAACTGCTTACGATGCGGCGGTGGATCGTCTTCAGACTCCAATCGTTTTCAACGAGCGACGCGGCTAGGTGGTCGAGCAGCTCGGGGTGGCTGGGCCGCTCGCCGCGGAGGCCGAAATCGTTGGCCGTCTTGACGATGCCCGTCCCAAAGTGCTGCTGCCAGAGGCGATTGACGATGACGCGAGCCACGAGCGGGTTCTTGGAATCAGTGAGCCAATCGGCGAGCTGCGTGCGCGGATTGCTGACATCCGCGGCCAGCTCAGGCAGCTCGGCCGAGACGAGCACGCTGGGCGGCCGCGGGCCGACGGCGTCGAGCTTGCTCTCCCAGATGCCGCGGCGGAGCACGTGAATTGGCGTGCGGGCCGAAAAATCGTTCCACGTGCTGGGGATCGTCGCCAGCGGCAGCGGCAGGGTTTCCTCCAGCGCGTCGATCATCTCCTGCATCTTCACCCGCTCCTCGCCGGTCTTGGTGCGCGCGACCTTCTTGATCGCCTCCATCTGGTCCTTGATCCGCCGGGTTTCGGCGTCCCAAGCCGCCTGTTCATCCGGCGGGGCGAGCGACACATTGTGCTCGTCGGTCGCGGCCAGGTAAGCCTGGAGCCGGTAATAGTCGCGCTGCGAAATCGGCTCGAGCTTGTGATTGTGGCAGCGGGCACAGCCGACGGTGAGGCCGAGAATTGCCGTGCCGATGATGTCGGTCCGCTCGGTCAACACCTCGTTGCGGCTGAGGGCGATGTCGGGATTGCCGGCGTTGCGGCGAACCGGTCCGAGGCGATGGAAGACCGTCGCCGTCAGGCACTCGGGATCGCCCGGATCAAGCTCATCGCCCGCGATCTGCTCGCGGACGAACCGATCGAACGGCTTGTCGCGATTGAAGGCGTCGATTGTATAGTCGCGATACCGCCAGGCGTCGGGAACGTGGCGGTCGTATTCGTAGCCCTCGGTCTCGGCGTAGCGCACGACGTCAAGCCAATGCTGGGCCTGCTTCTGGCCGAAGAGCGGGCTGGCCATGAGCCGATCGACCAGCCGCTCGTAGGCGTCGGGCTCCGTGGCGGCAGCAAAGTCGGCGATCTCCTCGGGCGTTGGCGGCAGGCCGATGAGGTCGAACGCAAGGCGACGGATAAGTTCGGTGCGCGAGGCTGCGGGCGAAAGCTCCCAGCCGCGCTGACTGAGCTTCTCGACGATAAACGTGTCGATTGCTCGGGAGGGCGAGGCTCCTGCCGAGCCGCTACCCCGACCAATGGTCGGGGCTTTGATCGGCAAAAACGCCCAATGCTCGCGGGCCTGGTTTGGCCAGGTTTCGGCCAGGGGCGCGGCCTGGTCGCGCGGGTCGGGCGCTCCCAGCTCGATCCACTTCACAAAGTCGGCGACGACCGAGTCGGCCAGCTTCGGCTTGTCGGGCGGCATTTCGTAGCCCCCTTCGTGCCGCAAGGCCTGGACGATCAGGCTTTGGGCCGGCTTGCCGGGCACCACCGCCGCTCCAGTTTCCCCGCCGCGACGGGCGGCTTGGCGCGAATCCAGCCGCAGCCCCCCTTTCAGCTCCTTGGCCGCGCCCGAATGGCAGCCAAAACACTCAGTCTTCAGCACGGGCTCGATCCGCTCGCGAAAGAGGCGCAGACCGTCGTCCTCATCGGCCGCGAGTGCCACGGACGAAGGCGGAACGACGAGGGCCAGAGCGATCGCAAATCGGCGGATCATACACGGCCAGTTTACACTGGTCTGCCTTGCGACTCCACGCAGCAGGCACCACGGTGCGGCATCGCACTACTCGAGGACCAGAGGCGAGAAGATGTTTCAAAACTCGTAGTCGCACTCGTGAGAGTGCGGAAGGACCGAATTCTCACGAATTCGGCTACGGCACGCGGCTGTTTTGAAACACCTTCTAGTAAGTCGGCCTCGCAGTGGTTACATAGGGGCTTGCAACCTCTCTCAAGAACAACCTTCTCCCTTAGGACCAACCCAGTGCAGCGATTCCGCCTTTGGCTAGTCATCCTGGCAATTGCCATCAATGCACTCACGGCACTGCCCGCCGCTGCTCAAGAGCCTCCGGCGTGGCCCAAGGGGGAGGTAACCAAGTACACCTTCGACCAAAGCAAGATCTTTCCCGGCACCGTGCGGGATTACTGGGTCTATGTCCCCAAGCAGTACGACCCGGCCAAGCCGGCCTGCCTCTATGTCAACCAGGACGGCGTGCAGTACAAAGCGCCTGACGTATTCGACGAGCTGATCCACAAGAAAGAAATGCCGGTGACGATCGGCGTGTTCGTGATGCACGGGCGGGTGAAAGCTGCGGATGCCGGTGCGGCCTTGGACCGTTTCAACCGCAGCTACGAATACGACGGCCTGGGGGACAACTACGTCCGCTTCCTGCTGGAAGAGCTGCTGCCGGAAGTCGAGAAAAAAACCGCCGAGGGCGGCCGGCCGATCCGCTTATCGAAAGACGGCAACGACCGGGCGATCGGCGGGGCTTCAAGCGGCGCGATCTGCGCGTTCACCGCGGCTTGGGAGCGGCCCGATGCCTTCCGCCGCGTCTTCAGCTCGATCGGCACTTACGTGGGCCTGCGCGGCGGCAATGTCTATCCGACGCTCATCCGCAAATACGAGCCCAAGCCGATCCGCATCTTCCTCCAGGATGGATCCAACGATCTCAACATCTATGGCGGCGATTGGTGGATGGCCAACCAGGAAATGCAGCGGGCCTTGGTCTTCGCGGGCTACGAAGTGAAGCACGAGTGGGGCGAAGGGGGGCACAACGGCGAGCATGCCACGAGACTGTTCCCCGACGCGATGCGCTGGCTGTGGAAAGACTGGCCCCAGCCTACAAGAGCGGGCCTGGGCTCGCCGCAGCTTCAGCAGATTCTGATTCCAGGCGAAGACTGGAAGCTGGTCGCCGAGGGATACAAATTTACCGAAGGCCCCGCGGTCAATGCGAAGGGAGAAGTGTTTTATAACGACGTCGGCGGCAGCAAAACGTTCAAGGTCGATCTCAAGGGCGTTGTCAGCGAGTTTCTGGCCGACAGCAAACGAGGGGACGGCCAGGCCTTCGGCCCCGACGGGCGGCTGTATGCCAATGCCGGGGCCCTCCAGCAAGTCGTCGCTTACGACTGGGAGGGCAAGGCCACGATGATCGCCGACGGTTTCCGCGGCAACGACCTGGTCGTGCGGCATGATGGCGGAATGTACGTTACCGATCCGTTCGGCACGGCGGGCAACAGCAAGGTCTGGTTCGTCAGCCCCCGCGGCGACAAGAAAGTGGTCGATGAAGGGCTCAAGTTCGCCAACGGATTGTGCCTTTCGCCCGACCAGTCGCTCCTGTACGTCGCCGACAGCCGGTCGCACTGGGTCTATAGCTACCAGGTCCAGGCCGACGGCTCGCTGGCCCATAAGCAGCGGTATTATCATCTGCATGTGCCGGACACGGCCGACGACAGCGGAGCCGACGGCCTGCGCGTCGATCGCGACGGCCGGCTATACGTCGCGACGCGTCTGGGCTTGCAAATTTGCGACCAGGCGGGGCGGGTCAATTGCATCGTGCCGACGCCCAACGGCAAACTCTCGAACTTGACGTTTGGCGGCGAGAATTTTGATACGATTTATGCCACGTGCGGCGACAAGGTGTATTCACGCCGCGTCAAGGTGCGGGGCGCGAACAATTACGAGCCTCCGCTCAAACCGGCGGCGCCGCGACTGTAGTAGGCACACTCCGTGTGCCGTAGTTCGTGAGCGAAGAGTCGGCGAAAATACAGACGGCACACGGAGTGTGCCTACTACTTAAGAACTCACTTTTCGCATCCGGTCCGGCCGCTCGTTGGCGGCCGCGGCGGGCGCGCTATTCTCCTCGGGAGGGTGTGTCTCATGACAAGGTGGACTTTGGCGATCGGGCTTTTGGCCCTGGTGTTTGTCAGCACGGCGTCGGCAGCCGATCCGACCGGCACGTGGAAGTGGAGCGTCACGTTCGGCGACCAAACCCGCGAACAGACAGCCAAGCTCAAGCTGGAAGGCGACAAGCTGACAGGCGTGGTGCTCGGCCGCAACAATCAGGAAACGGCGATCGGCGATGCGACGTTCAAGGACGATACGATCTCGTTCACCGTGACCCGCGAGCGGGACGGCAATAAGTTCGTGAGCAAGTACAGCGGCAAGCTGGCGGGCGACGAGATCAAGGGAAAGATCGAATCCGAGCGCAATGGCCAGGCCCGTTCGGTCGATTGGGTCGCGAAGCGCGAGAAGTAGTGCGCAATGGTTGCGAATCAGAGCTGCAAGTTGAATGCAGTGCGTGAACTTAAACACCGGCGGCCCGATCGGTCGCCGGTGTTTTTCGTTCCATGGGGCTCTGTTGCCCGCGGAACAAGTACATAGCAAACGAACCGAGTCCGGCGAACTTATAGCCTGGATCGACGTAGTGCTCGATCACGTAAAAGGCGAAGTAATAGGCCCGGCAAAAGCTCCAGACCGCAATGGCCAATAGCACGCCCATCCGCAGGGTCGGGACCTCCAGCAACAGCAGCCCCGCGGCAACCAGGCCCGTGAAGACGAACAAGAATCCCTTCGAGTAGATGGCCGTGGGGCTTTTCAGGTCAGTCATCATTGCTTCGTGTCCTTGGCGTCCCGTGTCTTGGTGCTGCAATTCTTCCTCGATCCGCGGCATGCGGTAATACTGGCCAAGAGTGAGCGATCGCTGACACAGGTTGTCAATAGCAAGCTGAATCCAGTTGCTCAAAGGCAAACGCCCGTTGAGCCTCACTCCTCCAGAAATCGCGCCTAGGCGAATTGCCATAAATTGTTTCTATCGACGTTGAATGAGCGGTCGAAACCCAAACTTTTTGAGGGACCATCGATCCATAAACAAGCCTTTTAGGTGATGATAGCACTTCTGCCGAGCAGTTCGTTAGACCCTTGGCAGCGTCCCCTTCGCTGGATACGATGTGGCTGCCAAGTGCCTGTCAGCGGCGCCGAATAGATTCATTTATACCCCGTGCGGCTGCGGAAATTCACATGGCTAATTCGTCGCACTCGATGCCGCGGGACAAAGCGCCCACGGTGATCCAAAATCTGGGCGAGGAAACTGCCGCCGGTCCGCAAGACCAACCCGTGAGCAAGGCGGATGTGATCCCGACCAATCTGTTGCACTACGAAGTGCTGCACAAACTCGGCCAGGGGGGCATGGGCTGGGTCCTCCTAGCCGAGGATACCCAGCTGAAACGCAAAGTGGCTCTCAAAGTGATGCGGGGGCGACTGGCGGCCAACAAGGAATCGCGCGAACGCTTTCTCCGCGAGGCGCGGGCCGCTGCTCAGTTGCGGCACGACAACGTCATTACGATCTACCAGGTCGGCTTGGAGCGGGATATTCCGTTCTTCGCCATGGAACTGCTCGAGGGGGGAACGCTCCAGCAGCGATTGGAATACCCCAAGCCGCTGTCGATCGGAGCGGCCGTTCGCATTGCCCGCGAAATTGCCCAAGGGCTGCAAGTGGCCCACGAGCGGGGGCTGATCCACCGCGACATCAAACCGGCCAATATCTGGCTCGAATCGCCCAAGGGCCGCGTCAAAATCCTCGATTTTGGCCTGGCCCGGCAGGCCGACGTCAAATCGGGGTTGACGCATGCGGGTGAAATCGTCGGCACGCCGCACTATATGGCGCCGGAACAGGCCGGCGGCAAGATGGTGGATGCCCGCGGCGACCTCTTCAGTCTGGGCTGCATCCTCTATCGAATGACCACCGGCAGGCTGCCATTTGCGGGCGAGACGCTGCTGGCCACGCTCACGGCCATTGCCGTCGAAACGCCCGCGCCGGTGTGCGGCCTGAATCCAAACGTCCCCCATCAGCTGGCCGACCTGATCGAGCGGCTGTTGGCGAAAGAGCCGGCCATGCGACCTGCCTCGGCGGCGGAGGTGATAGACGAGTTGTCTGCGATTGAGCGGGACCTAGCGCCCAGCAATCGAAGTGGATTCAGTATCGAGCTGCCGCCGGCCATTCTGGTGCAGACGAGGCCCAAACCACTGGCCACTTCGGCCGCGACTGTCCCGCCGCCAGCGCCCCCGCGGAGCGAGGCGGCCGTGGCAGCGCCGCCCACTTCCAAGCGATCAGTCGCAGCGAGTATGGCCCGCGCCGCGCTCGCGAAGGGACAAAACCACTGGCCTTGGATCGCGGTGATTGCCCTTTTGGCTTTAGTGGGCCCGGCCTTGGTGTGGGGGCTGGTTTGGCTGGCGAGCGGTCACCCCTCGTCGGCCCCTGAAAGGCCCGCCGGCCCGAATCGTTCAACGGCGATCGATTTGCGAAGTGTTACGCCGCTGGAACCGTCGTTCGTGGCCAGCAAGGCAGCGGCCGAATGGGCCTTAGCCCATGGCGGTCCCACCGCCATCGCGCAGGTAAAAATCGCCGGCGAACCGGACGTGATCAAGATCTCGCACGGCGAGCATCTGCCCGCCGAGTCCTACACGCTCGTGGGAATCGAGTTTCGCGGCAGCAAGTCTCTCGTTGATGCCGATCTGGCCAGACTGGTGGGCCTCTCCACGCTGAGCTGGCTCGATTTGTCCGACACGTCCATCGGCGACGGCGGGATCGGGCACGTGGACCACCGGGTGGCCCTGACCACGCTCAAGCTCGAAGGCACCCGGCTCTCCGATCGCGGCCTGGCCCACGTCGTCGATTGCTGCCCGATGCTTCAGCGGCTGCACATCGGTCGGACGCAGTGCTCGGGCGCGGCGGTCAAGTCCGCAG
The DNA here is from genome assembly GCA_022614795.1 of Planctomycetaceae bacterium. Taxonomy (GTDB): domain Bacteria; phylum Planctomycetota; class Planctomycetia; order Pirellulales; family Pirellulaceae; genus CAYLLN01. The sequence goes on from JAKEHX010000266.1 coordinate 13,448, forward strand.
CGGCGCTGGCGCATTTGCACGAATTGTCGCTCTGCGGCCTGCCCATCTGCAATGCCGAGCTCAAGCAGCTGCGCACGATGGCCCATCTTCAGGCCCTGGACCTGTGCGGCACTCAAGTAACCGATCAAGGGCTGAACGAGTTGGCGGGACTTTCCAATCTGACGTCGCTGGTCGTTGACAAGACGAAGGTCACCGACCGCGGCCTGGCGGTTCTGGGGCGGCTGCGGCAAATCGAATCGCTGAAGCTCAATGGCTGCAAGATCACCGATGCGGGGATCGGCCAGCTGGCCGGGCTGGGCGGGCTGCGGTGGCTGGAAATCAAGGACAACGAGCAGCTCAGCGACGCGGGACTCGGCCAGCTGAAGGCCGCGAAATCGCTCCAGCGCCTGGTGGTTACCAACGGCCAATTCTCAAGAGCGGCCCGCGACGAGCTGGCGCGTGAATTGCCCGCCTGCGAAATCACGCTCGAGAATCCGAGCGGCTCGGCGCCGCGGTAGTAGTGTCGAATGACCAATGACCAAGCACCAATGACCAATCCTGCAAGCCTCCATTGGTCATTGGAGCTTGGTCATTGGTCATTCGGGGCAGTGAACGCGACCCTAATTCTTGGAGTTGATGAAATACTAGTTCTCTAGGCCGCCAGCCACGCGACAACTATGATTGTCAGATGCAAACCGCGCCGCTGTTGCTCGTCTATTGCATCTGCGTCGTGCTGGCTTCTCTGGCCGGCGGGGCCTTGCCCGGACTCGTGCAGCTGACGCACCGCCGCATGCAGCTGGTGATGAGCTTCGTCGGCGGGCTGATGCTGGGCGTGGCCCTGCTCCACTTGTTGCCGCATTCGCTGGCCGAATTGGGCGGCATCGCGCACGCGGCCGACTATGCCGTCGGCTGGATGCTCGGCGGCCTGCTCGCCATGTTCCTGCTGATTCGCGTGTTCCACGTCCACGCCCACGAGCACGGCGATACGAGCGACGTCACCGACGAACATCATCACGACCACGATCATGAAGGACCGTGCGACCACCCGCATCATGCCCATGACCAGGCACATCGCCACGAGCACGCTCGCGCCCCTGGCCTCGCCTTTAGCTGGGTCGGCCTCGCCTTTGGCCTCTCGCTGCACACCCTGATCGACGGGCTCGCCCTGGGAGCTGCCGTGGCCGCCGAACGTCACGGCGAGTCCGGCTGGATGCTGGCCGGCCTGGGCACCTTCCTGGCCGTCGCCCTGCATAAGCCGCTCGACGCGCTGTCGATCACCTCGCTGATGGCGGCGGGGGGCTGGTCGCGGACGAGCATCGCCCTGGCGAATCTCGGATTTGCCCTGATGTGCCCGCTGGGAGCGATCGGTTTTCTGCTGGGCCTGGATGGTTTCCTGGGCGAGCAGTATTTCGTGCTGGGCTGCTCACTCGCGTTTGCCGCGGGCGTGTTCCTGTGTATCTCGCTGGCCGATTTGTTGCCCGAAGTCGCCTTTCACACGCACGACCGAGTGCGGCTGACGCTGGCCCTGGCCTTGGGCGTGGCCCTGGCTTGGGCGATTGGGTTTCTGGAGCCCAAGCACGCACACGAGTATCACCATCACGGCCAGAGCGAGCAGACCCGCGAGCATCCGCATTAGTGGTCGGGACGGAGAGACAGAGCGACGGAGAGACAGAGGGCGTGCGTCAAGGCGCGGCAGGCTTGATCGTTCCGCCGTGCCAGCGAATTTCGCAAGCCGGCAGCTCGCTAGCCAGCCGCTGGGCGCCTTCGGCAGTGACATTCGCCGCGGGCACCACCAGCAGTCGCAGCGTTTTAAGCTGGGCCAGTGGCGCCAGGCCGTCGTCGGAAATGTCGGCATACCAAAGGTTGAGCGATTCGAGGCTTGGCGAACGCGCCAACTCAGCCACCACCTCATTGGTAACGTTGGTGCTTGTCATGAGCGAAAGCGTTTTCAGCGCGGGCATGCCGCCCAAGGCTCGCGCGACCTCGGGCGACATGCGCGCGTGATTGATGATCAGCGTATCCACGCGGTGGGCCGCGATCGCAGCCGCCGATTTGGGGCCCAAGACTCCAGATTTATTCGCTTGCAACCGCAAGGACTTGAGCGGCGGCAGCCCGCTCAATGCGGTCAGCGCGTCGTCGTCCGTATCATCGATCATGCCCCGCAGCTCTGCGAGGTTGTCCAGCGCCTGTAATGCTGCCACGTTCTTGCGCGTCAGCTTCAAGCTGGGCGTGTCGAGGATGCTTATGCTCCGGGCACAGCGCGCCGCCGCCAGCCCGGCCACGTCCCGTTCGGTCCAGTCCAGGCGGCCGTAGGTGTCTCGAATCTCGGTCAAACCGGTCAGCGGCGCGATCGCGGGAACGAAGATTTCCCCTGCGAAGTTCGCGGGGAGAGGGGTCGTGTACGAGCCGCCGATGGTGACGAGCTTGAAACCGGCAGCCGGCAGCGGACGGTTGGGCTTAACAAGATCGGTCTGCCCGGAGGGAAGGGCCAGACCCAAATCGAAAAACGGATTGAGCGCCATTGCCGCCCGGTGGTCGGGATCGGCGGTCGCCGCGGCGCCGCGCTCGTTCCCGCCCGGTGCGCTGCTCGTCCCGCTGGTCGATGGAGCGCCTGGTCGTCGCACTCCGCCGCCTGGCGCTGGAAGCGTGAAATATGCTGCCGCGAAAACCGCCACGCACGCCAGCACGAAAGCTGCAATTTGCGCGTACAGCCAAACCGTCGGCTGCCAGCGTGCGACCTGCGCGCTCTCCGGCGCCGTGGCTGGCTTGATCTTCGCGGAGGCCAGCATTCTGGCGAGGTTGCCCGACGTATCGTCCGCCGCGGGAGCGCTGTCGATGGTTTCGTCGGCATGAGTGACGTGAGCCGGCCGAGGCTGCGCCCTGGCCACTGCCGCTGGCGCGCCGGCCTTGGCCAATGGCCCCAGCCCGGCCAGGAAGCTGGCGAACTTGGAATCGTCATCTCGCCCTTCCGGGGCTTCTTCCCGATCCTCAATCTCACCGGATGCAGGAGCCGGACCAGGCTGCACTAGCCGCTCCAGCTCCGCGATCACTTCCCGCATGGTCTGGAAGCGGTCTTCGGGCTGCTTGGCGACCATCCGCTCGAATACCGCTTGCAATCCCGCCGGCACATCGTCGCGATACGTCTTGAGGCGGGGAATCGCAGCTTCGCGGTGGGCCAGCAATCGCTTGACGATCGTGTTGCCCCGGTACATCGGCTGGTTGGTCAAGAGCCGGTGCAGCGTGCAGCCCAGGCTGTAGATGTCGGCCCGGGCATCGGCAGTCCGGGTGTCCAAGGCCTGCTCGGGGGCCATGAAATCAACCGTCCCCATCACCTGCCCCTCGGCCGTCAATTCGGCCTCGGGCAGCGGCTGGTCGAGCTCCAGCCGGGCCAGCCCCATATCGAGGATCTTCACTGCGCCGCGCTTGTCCACGAGCAGGTTCGCGGGCTTGATGTCGCGATGGACGATGCCGTTTTCGTGGGCGAAGGCCAGGCCGCGGGCGGCTTGGAGCGTGTAATCGAGGGCCCGCTCAATGGGCAGCATCCCTTGTTCGCGCTGCGTCACCGCCAGATCGCGCCCGTCGACGTATTCCATCACGAGGAAATGCATGCCGCCCGATTCATTGGCGTCGAACGCGGTGACGATGTTCGGGTGGATGAGCCGGGCCGCAGCCTGCACCTCGCGCTGGAAGCGGCGGACGGAATCGGGGTTTTTCATCGCCGGGGCCGCCATCACCTTCAGCGCCACGACGCGCTTCATGCGGCGATGCTCGGCCTTGAGCACCTGCCCCATGCCACCCTGGCCGATCGTGTCGAGGATCAAATACTCGCCGAACAGCAGATATTTGAGCTTTCCCTGAAGCAAGCCCGCCGACTGGAGCCTGGTCAACTTCCCCGCTTTGACGAGCTCCGCCGCCAGGGCCTTGGCATCGGCCGGGCGGGCAGGGCGAGGCAGCTTCTCGACGAAGGCGGTCGAATCTTCGGCCGACATAATTCCGACCGTGGCCAGGCACTGCTGCAACTCCGCCGCGGTGAGCGGAGGCTTGCCATCCTGCCACTTATCGGAGGGGTCAAAGTCACGGGCCATGGCGGCGCATTCTACTGCCGCGCGGAGCAATTCGCTCGCTGGATCGCCGGCGGGCGCACGGGGTCGGGAGTCTTCGGCGGGCGCCGCCTGGGAAACGACCCAGGCTAGGGTCTACTTGTGCTCAATCTCGATTTCATTCGACTCCCAGGCAGCCCCCTGGTACTCAAATCGGATGCGGACGTGGTACTTGCCCGGCTTGCGCTTGTCGTCCGGAACCAGGTCCATCAAGCCCACCTCACCGCAGTCATAGGTTTTGCCGGGTGCTACTGAAATCGATACTGGCATTTCAACAGATGACAGCCATGCAAATGGCTTATTGGACGTGAGAACTTCTCCCGACTGATTGCGCACGATCGGTATCAGAAGTAAGCCCGGATTCATTGTGAATTCCAGCGGCTTTTCCAAGCAATTGTGCAGGACGACGCCGTAGCCCTCGTAAGCCGGGAACTCGTCGATTCTGCCGAACGCCCCGATTGCTTTCCGTGCCGGGAAAATCTTTTTGGCCAGGGTAATCATCGGCTTCTCCACCGCCCTCGCAGTTGGGTGAAGAAGGAGCGTTGCGGAAAGCAGGATGCCCGCGACAATAACGTTTGATCGAATCGACATGGCGTTTGTCCGCGAAAAAAGGGTGTTGCTGACCGGCTGCACGTACATCGAGTCTATTGCCCCGGCTTGGTGACCGTGATGTTGAGCTCGTTCGCGCCGTCTTTCACTTCCAGCTCCAGGCCCGACGTCTCGAATTGTCCGAACTTGGAGTCGATGATCGGCGGCCGCGTGCCGCGCTCGGCATCCGAAAGCTGGCGAGCCGCGACCAGCACCCGGTATTTGCCGATGGCGGCGCCGTCCCCCTCGGTGTGCGTCCCCAGGCGGAATGTGCCGTCGCGCTCCAGATTGCCCTGGGCCATGACGATCTTGTCCCCCTCTTTCATCTCGCAGATCACCGTCCCTTCATCGAGTGGTGTGCCATCGGCGAACGTGACGCGGCCGGTGACCGTTTCCAGCCCACTGCCGCAGCCAACCATGGAAATCACGGCGAGCGCCCCCACGACCCTGGCGAAAATTATCCGTCTGGGCATCGTGTTTTCCTCAGATCGGAACGAACGGCCAACACCGCGAAAAGCTGCCTAGTCCAGGCTGGGAATGGCTTGCCCGTCCTGCCGGTTGGACAGGAGCCCTAGCGTCGTGCCAGGAAGGCTCCGCGAGAATCCGCGCACGCTACAGTCGCCCAAGGCGAATTGCACAACGCCGGGGTGAAAGCCTCCAAACTGAACCAGGTAGGTCGTGCGCGGCGAAAAAGCCATCGGCGTCGATCCGTTGCCGCGGCGGAATATCGAGTCGGGCGTGCCGCCGGTGAAGACCGGCCCGTCGAACGTCGGGTGGTTGAAATACGTCGGCTGGATCGGGTTGATGACGGTCGGGATCATGGGAACGTGCTTCTCGCCGAACATCAGCGTGTTGCTGAGCCCGTCGGTGACCTCCGCCATCCGGACCGTGAGCCGGGGAAGAGCCGCATTGGACGGCTGCACGATCTGCTGCTGGAAGATGCCGTTGTCGGCGTTGTTGACGAGGTTGGCGGTCATTCCGTCACCCCGGCAGGCGGCGTAGTCGCTGCACGAGCCGGGCCGCTGGCGCGAGTCGGTAGCCGGCAGGTTGGGATCGTGGAGCGAGATCTTGTTCTGCCGCGGAAACGACGGGCAGAAATACGTGGGAATGATGGTCTCGCGGGCCACTTTCATCTCGGGGACATTGCCCGTGTACTGGTTGATGCCGGCGACTTGCGAGACACCCGTGAACGTCGTCCTCCAGATGTCGAAGAGCGGTTTCTGCTCGAGGTACGGCAGGATGATCACCGCCCAACTGTGGTGGCTCTGCCCGCCGCCCGATCGCCCGTAGGGAAGGTTGTTGTAGGTGTCGTGGAAGTTGTGCGTGGCCAGGGCAAGCTGCCTGAGGTGATTGGCACACTGCGACCGGCGAGCGGCTTCGCGGGCGGCTTGCACCGCGGGCAAGAGGAGCGCGACCAGCACGCCGATGATCGCAATCACCACCAAGAGCTCGACCAGCGTGAAGCCGGCGCCGCGCGCCAGATGAGGAGACAAGCGCCGAGGAGAGGAGCGCATGGCAGGTTCTCCAGGAACGGTTCAAGCGGATGAATTAAGTTGGATTGCAATCCCCAAGCGAACCCAAGCGAATTTGTAGCTGAAGTCGCCAGACTTCAGGAAATCCCGACTGAACTCTGGCGAGTCCAGCTACAGAACCACTTTTTGGAACAGCTTCTATCGATCCTTCGCGGGCTGAAGGACGTCGCGGTTGTTCTCCGGCTGCGTGTAATCGACGGCGACCGTCGGATCGGTGCCGTTGGCGAATTCTTCAATGTTCGTGTACCCATCGCCGTCGGAATCGGCCGTGCTGTCGGCGGCATCGTGCGGATTGAGCTTGTGCTGCCTTTCCCAGGCGTCGGGCAGGCCGTCGCGGTCGCCATCGGCGGCGATTTCGCCCGGCTGATACTCCGGCCAGCCGCCAACGTCAGCGGGCGTGTCGATGATCCCCAGGTTGAAGCTCGGCTTGCCGCTTTTGACCGATTCAGTCACTCGCAAATCGACCGCGTCGCGCCGCGGGAGCGAGGCGCCGGCCTGGGCCAGGACCAGCTCGAAAGCCTCTTGGGCCGTGTGCATCGTGACCGGGGCCGCTGCGAAAGGCTCGTGCGAGCGCACTAGCGCCTCGGTGCCGGCTGGGATGATCTCGCCATTGACCCTGGTGGCGGGATCGTACTGCACGCCGCCGGCCCAGTTGTTCGCCGTCACGGCCGCGTTGCCGAACACAAAGTTGTCGGCCACGTACCACTTGCCAAAGCCGGGATAGCGGTCGCGTGAATTGCGGGCCTGAGCGCGGCAGATGCGAAACCGCAGATCGCCGACCGTCACTGGCCCCGGCTTGTAATAGTTGGCGACGACGTTCACCCGCGAGCTGCCGTCGCCGCCGTCCATCGTCCGATGCCGCCAGTTGAAGATTACATTGTTGCGGAAGTCGAACGTCCCGCTCATGCCGATGCTCGGATTGCGGCCCGTGTTGCAGGCGAACAGGTTGTGGTGGAACGAGCAGTTCTTGCCTCCCCAGGTGCCGCCGAAGGCGTGGTTGTTGAGGTCCAGGGCCTCGCTGGAGATGCACCACTGAATCGTGATGTTCTCGACCGCCCGCTTGTCGGCGGCGCCGCTGGGTGTCTTGCCCATGTAGCGATAGAGCGTCAGGTTCTCATCCAGGCCCCAGCTCGCGGAGACGTGATCGACGATGACATTGCCGACCGGATAGCCACCCAGGGCGTCGTCGCGCCGCTTGAGGTTGCCGCGTCGGAAGCGAAGATAGCGCAGCACCACGTCGTGCGTATTGATCTCGGTCGTTTCGCCTCGAATGCAGATCCCGTCGCCGGGCGCGGTCTGGCCGGCAATCGTGATCAGCGGGTGGTTGATCGATAGGGGCGAGCGGAGCGTGATGAGCCCCGCGGTCTGAAAGACAACGATCCGCGGGCCGCTCGCTTCGACCGCCGCGCGCAGCGTGCCCGGGCCGCTGTCTTCGAGGCTGGTGACGATCAGCACCTGGCCGCCGCGGCCGCCGGCTGTCCATGCTCCACCCCCCTCTGCGCCGGGAAAGGCGGGAATCGCCGAGCGGGTTAGCTGGGGGTGCTCGTCAGCAAGTGCGCGAGTCGCTGCACCGCTGTCAGCGAGCAAGATAAGCGCAGTGACAATAATCTGGTGCGAGCGCATATGATCTCGCCCGATGGATGCCGATGAGCCGGAAAATTTGGGCAGCCACTTGAGATTTTAGTGAGATTTCAGTAAGATGCAAGTGCCTTTGTCCAATTCAGTGAGGCAGACTTCTAGCCCGCCAAGAATCAATGACCGACACAGCGGAGATTTCCTCCACGCCCCGTTCAAACGGTTCCGCGCCAGCCGCCTCATTTCCGCCGCGCGAGCTGCTCAAGGACCGGGCCTACGACCAGCTCAAGGCGCGGATTCTGGACAACGACTATCCTCCCGGCTCGTTCCTGGCCGAGCGGCAGTTGGCCGATCAGCTCGGCATGAGCAAGACGCCGATCAAGGCGGCCCTGGAGCGGCTGGAGCACGAGGGGTTCATCGCCGTCTCGCCGCAGCAGGGAATAGTCGTCCGCGATCTGGCGGTGGCCGAAATCGCCGATCAGTACGAGATCCGCGTGGCCCTGGAAAGCTATACGCTGCGCACGATCGCGGGCCGCCTTTCGCCGCAACAGACGGAACGCATCGAGAACAACCTCGCCGCTCAGGAGGCAATCCTCGGTCAGGCCAACATCGCGCGGGGCGTCGCGCTCGATGCCGAGTTTCACACGCTGTTTGCCGAAGCGCTCGGCAATCAGGAGATTCTCCGCGTGATGAAGCAGCTGCGCGAGAAAATGCAGCGCGTGATCACGCGGGTCTTTCAAATCAACCCGAGCCGCATCGACACCAGCTACGCCGAACATCGGGCGATTGCCGAGGCCGCCATTCGCGGCGACGGCGGCGAGGCAGTCGGCTTGATCGAGCAGCATCTCGACCGGGGCCGGCAATTGATCCTGTCGCCCCGGCGGGGCTAGTGATCCTGTCGCCGCGGCGGAGTTAGCCTGACGGTCGAGAACGGCCGTCAGCCCCGGCGAGCGCATGGAGTATTTCGGCCAGCCAGTCAGCATCAGAGTCTTGCTGGTTTTCTTCGGTAAGCGCCGCATCTGCCAATTCGGCAGCCGGCGAGATCAGCAGCGGCTCCTCATACGCTGTCTTCGCCGGGCGCGGCGCGGCATCCACAGCTTTTTGCGGTGAATGTCCGGCTGAATTATCTGGCCCTGATGCCCGCCCGCCCGCAGCCATCGCGATTCCGGCGGAAGTGCCACTTGAGCCGCCGGCCTGGTCGTCGTTGAGGATGCGGCCCGCAGCCTGGCCGTCAGCAATGACCGCGTTCGCCGGGTTGGTGAGATTCAGCCAGAACCGCTCGTCCGCTTCAACCGTTTCGTCGCCGCTGGCCGCCACGACGACGCTTTGGCTCGTCCAGCCGGGCAGGAAGGTGAGCGTGCCGCTCTTGGCCGTGTAATCGCTCCCTGCCGTCGCGGAATCGTTCACCGTGGCATAGTTGACGCTGACCGTCCGCCCGCTTGCCGCCGACAGCTTCACGACAAACGTCAGGTTCTTCGTTCCGGCGTTCCCTTCGACCACGGCCACATCGGCGACAGTTATTTCGGGCGCCTCGTCGTCATTGGCGATCGTGGCCACGGCTTGCGTGTCGGCCAGGACCACATTGACGGCATTGGTCAGATTCAAAAGAAAGGTCTCGTCCGGCTCATCGGTCAGGTCGCCGGCCAC
>JAKEHX010000267.1 GCA_022614795.1 Planctomycetaceae bacterium
GCGCGACGCACTACAGCAGCGGGCCCTATTCCACGCCCATTCTCTCCAACGACCTCCTTTATGCCTGCGGCACCGAAGGCAACCTCTATTGCCTCAGCCGCACCCGCGGCGCGCTCCTCTGGCGGCGCGAGCTGTGGAAGGACTTTGGCCTGTCGCAGGAGGGCTTTTTTCCGGTCACCGGCAGCCCGCTGCTGGTCGGCGATCGCTTGATTCTTAATCTCGGGGCCGCTGGCGCCGGCGCCGGCATCATCGCCATTCACACGGCAACCGGCGAAACTCTTTGGCGGGCAACCAATCACAAAGCCAGCTACGCCACGCCGTGTGCCGCGACCATCCACGGGCTCGACTTCGTGTTCGTATTCACGCAGGGAGGCCTCGCGGCCCTCGATCCCAAGACCGGCAAAGAGTATTGGCACGTCAAGTTCCGCGCCAACAATCCCGAGTTTGTCAACGCCACGTCGCCGATCGTTTTTGGCGACGTCGTCTTCGCATCGGGCCACGCGCTGGGCAACCTGTGCCTCCAGATTCAGCCCGAGGGATCGTACAAGGAACTCTGGCGCGACAAGCGCCGCAACTTCGACAGTCAGTACAATCCGCTGGCGTGCATCGACGGCTCGGTCTATGGATTTGCCGCCCTGGACGATACGTTCCGCTGCATCGACCTGATGACGGGCGAGGTCCGCTGGAAAGGACTCCGCGAGATCGACCGCGGGGCCATGATCGCCGCGGGCGGCCACTTCTTGATCGTCGGCACGCAAGGGCATCTGATCTCGGCCCGCATCGACCCGCGAAAACTCCAGGTTGTCTCTCAGACCCGCCAGCCGGTGATTTGCGGCCCAGCCTATTCCTTCCCCGCCCTGCACCGCGGGCTGCTTTACCTGCGCAACGAGCGGGAGCTGGTCGCGCTTGACTTGCGGAAACAGCTTGACGTGCGGAAATAGCCGGCTTGGAGGCCCCCGGCGGGAACCGGCAATTTTTGCCAAACCCCAAGGCCGCCTCCAGCCGATAAGGGGATTAGCGACCGACCGCCGCGCGAAGGTGGCGCTCCCAGTGCGCCGCTGCGCCCCCCGTTGGCCGCTAGCAACGAGTGGAAGGACTCTCTGGCAAGGAAGGATCCTTGATGGCCCAGAACCGCTTGCGCGTCTATTACGGCCCCGAAGAGGCCGCCGGCGGGCCGGCGACCATCCCAATGCGGGATTCGGTCCAGCTCACCTTGGGCGAGGTCCTGCCCCTCTTGTTCGAAGCCGCCAAGAGCCGCCGGGCCTGGGTCGATGACTTCGCCGACGACGAGATCACGATCTCCAGCGACCTGTATGAGGTGCTGCTGGCATACCAGCATTTCCGCCGCCCCAGCGCGTAGCGGTCGTACCCAACTTAACGCATTCCCAGGCCCGGTTCGCCCGGGCCTTTTCATGCGCGGTTTTATGCCGCGCCGCCTCGTCTTTTTTCACTGGCCTCGTGTGGCGAAATCGGCGTCCGTCAGTTTTGACGCAATGGCGCGAAGCCGCAGAGAACGCAAGGCGGCAATTCAACGGATTCCCTCTGCGACCTTCGCGCCTCCGCGCCTTTGCGTTAAATGCCACACGGTGGGACTGCAAACGCGTGTCCTTGATAGCCTACCGCGGCTCGGCAGGAGCCTCGCCCTCCCGTCGCAACGTATAATTGCGATCACCCATTCCGCGACCATCGATGGAGCGACTCCGTGCCCGAACATCCCGTCACGCCGCAGGACGACGACGTATCCAGTTTCGACATCGCCGCGCCGGACGCCCTCCGCCGACCGCCCCCCGAAGACCTCGTCCAGACGATCAAGGAATATGCCGACAAGCTGGCGGCTGACGGCTCCAGTCGCGGCGACCTCAAGGTCATCGCCCGCACGATCCGCGAGCTGCGCTACGCTTTCAAGGTCTTTGCCCCGTATCGCCGCCGGCGCAAAGTCACCGTCTTCGGCTCCGCTCGCACGCCCCCCGAAGCCCCCGCCTATCAAGAGGCGGTGAAGCTCGGCCGGGCCTTCGCCGACGCCGGGTGGCTGGTCGTCACCGGCGCGGCGATGGGCATCATGGAAGCGGGCCACGTCGGCGCGGGCCGCGAGGCGTCGATGGGCCTGAACATCATGCTCCCCTTCGAGCAGTCGGCCAACCCGGTGATCGCCGGCGATCCGAAACTCGTGCACATGAAGTACTTCTTCACGCGGAAGCTGATGTTCGTGAAGGAGTGCGACGCGGTTGTCTGCCTGCCCGGCGGCTTCGGCACGCTCGACGAAGCGATGGAGGTCATCACCCTCCTCCAGACGGGCAAGCGCGACATGGTGCCTGTCGTCCTCCTCGACCCGCCGGGCGGCAACTACTGGCGGCGGCTCAACGACTTCATTCACAGCGAGCTGCTCGCCGGCGGCATGATCTCGCCCGAAGACCTGCACCTTTACAAGGTCTGCGACGACTACCAGACCGCGGTCAATGAAGTGCTCGGCTTTTTCCGCGTCTATCACAGCATGCGGTACGTGAAACATCAGCTCGTCATCCGCCTCAACCAGCCGCTCGCACCGGACCTCCTGGCCGCGATCAACGCCGAATTTGGCGATCTCCTTGTCAGCGGCCAGTTCGACGAGCGCCCCGCCCTGCCGCTGGAGCACGACGATCCCGACCTGCTGACCAAGCCGCGGCTGGTGTGCCACTTCGCCCGCCGGAGCTTCGGCCGACTGCGGCAGCTCATCGATGCGATTAATCGGGGATCCGTAAAGCCCTGACCATTGGTCAGAGTGTTGAGCGATCCGCCGTTTGACGCTCGTAGCCCGTTTTTCAGAAGTTGAACCTCGCGCGCCATTCACCCCGACCACTGGTCGGGGCCTTGCCTCACACCAGCCCATCGATCGGCTTGGCACTCTCCGCCAAGCGCACGATGTCGCGCGGAATGCCGCTTTCCAGCCGCAGCTGACCCAAGTCGAACAGCGTGTGGAAGATCGTCGCTAAGAGGTGCGTCGGGTCGTAGGGCGTTGTGGCGGGCTGCGTGGCATGCGCGTCGGACTGCCCGATCACCTGGCCCATCGTCAGGCCGCCGCCCGCAAACACCAGGGGCGTCAGTTCGCCGTAGTGGTCGCGGCCGCCGTTCTTGTTGAGGCGCGGCGTGCGCCCCATTTCGCCCGTGACAACGAGCAGAATCTTGTCCTCAAGTCCGCGGTTGTGGATGTCCTCGACAAACGCGCTGACCGCGTGATCCACCTGCCGACCAAGTGGATAGATTCCTTGCATGAACTTCGGGCTGTTTGAATTGGCGTGCATGTCCCAGCCGCAATCCGAGACCGTCACGAATCCGCAGCCCGCCTCGCACAGCCGGCGGGCCAGGAGCATCTGCCGCCCGAGCAGATTGCTGGAGCGCTTCATGTCGTACCACCGCTGCGTCTCGTCGGCGGGAAAGAGCCGCGTCGTGTCGTAGCGCTCGACCGTCCGCGGGTCTTCGCGCGACAGGTCGAACGCCTCGGCCACGCCGCGCGTGATCACGTCGAAAGCTTGCTGCTGGAACCGGTCGGCTCCTTCCAGCACGGCCGTGCGGTCCGCGTCGCGCTTGATCTTGTCCAGCCCGGCCAGGAGCCGCCGCCGATCGCTCAGCCGATCGGCTCCGATCGACAGCTCCAGGTCGGCCTTGAGCTGCCCGCCACCGGCCGGATTGAACGCCGCGTACGATGGGCCAAGCTCGCCCGGCTGCGTGAGCGTCGGCAGGGCCCCGGTCTCGAAATTGCTGCCCAGCACGAGGCCATCCTGCACTGCTTCGGGCAGCACCAGGATATTCGCCGGCATGCCGGTCCGCGGATGATTCGCGCCGGCCACGCGGGCATAGATCGACCCCATCGACGCCTTGAGCGGATTGCCGGCCGTCGTCACCGATTCATAGGTGTGCCCCGTGTTCCGCGAACCGTAGGAGCGGACCACCGCCAGCTTGTCGGCAATGGCCGCCATCTTCGGGAACGTGCCTCCGAACGTAATGCCCGGTAATTTGGTCGCCACTTCGCCCGTGACGCAGCGAATCTCAGCCGGAGCCGTCAGCTTCGGATCGAACAGCTCGATATGCGACGGCCCGCCTTGCAAGAACAAGAGCACCACCGACCGATCGCGGACCACTTTGCCGCCCGTTGCGGCCTGGGCTCGGGCCGCGAGAAGCTGCGGCAGACCGACGAGCCCGCCAAATCCAAGCGCCCCGATCTTGAGGAGGTCGCGCCGCGCCATCCCCTGGCAATTGAAATCGGCCCGAGCAGCACGCAGGTTGAACATGGCCGCCGCCTTATTCGGCTGCCGAACACAACAGCCGCTTTTGATCTATCGACTCAAAATACCGCCCAGTCATCCGCGAGCCAACTGAAATCCAGAAAAAGTGACAGCATGTAGTGCTCATTCCGGTCCCACGCTAGCTCGCTCCTGCTCTTGACCTGACCAAGGAGATTTGCTTAATCTCCCGCCGCTCGTCAGGACTCTACCCCCTGCATGGATGCAGTTCTATGTCCGCTGCCGGCTCCGGCTCGCTGCCGCGTGGATTGTCCGCACCGCACTCACCTGCGGTTCCACTTTTGGACATTGGTCGCGGCAACTCCCCCTTGCGCGAGGAAATCCTCGCTGCGATCACCCGCGTCGTCGATAGCGGGAAGTTTCTCCACGGCCCCGACGTGGCGCAGCTCGAACGCACGACCGCTGAGCTGTGCGGCGTCGAGCACGCCATCGCATGTGCCTCGGGAAGCGACGCCCTGCTCCTGGCTTTGATGGCCCTCGATATCGGCCCCGGCCACGAAGTGATCGTCCCCAGCTTCACGTTTTTCGCCACCGCCAGCGCCGTGTGGCGGGTCGGCGCCCGGCCCGTCTTCACCGATATCGATCCCCGCACGTTCAATCTCGACCCGAATAAAATCGAAGCCGCGATTACGCCCAAGACGCGGGCGATCATCCCCGTGCATCTCTTTGGCCAGTGCTGCGAGATGGACGCGATCAACGACCTGGCTCGCCGCCGCCGCCTGTTCGTCATCGAAGACGCCGCCCAGGCCATCGGCGCCAAATACTGGGGCCGCCCCGCCTGCTCGCTCGGCGCGATCGGCTGCTTGAGCTTCTATCCAACCAAAAACCTGGGCGCGTTCGGCGACGCGGGCATGCTCACCACCAGCGACGCCGATCTTGCCCAGCGACTGCGCCTGTATGCCGCCCACGGCATGAACCCCCGCTACTATCACAAGGTCGTCGGCATCAACAGCCGCCTCGACACCATCCAAGCCGCCGTGCTGAACGTGAAGCTCGCGCGCCTGGCGCAGTGGGCCGACCAGCGGAAGGTCAACGCCCGCCGCTACCACGATCTGCTCACGGCCGCCGGCCTGGCGGGCCTCGTCGTCCTGCCGCATGGCGAGCCGCACTGCGAACACGTCTGGAATCAGTACACGATCCGAATCACCGCCGGCCGCCGCGACGCGGTCAAAGCCCAACTCGCCGACGCGGGCGTGGGCAGCGAAATCTACTACCCCGTGCCGCTGCACTTGCAAGACTGCTTCCGGCCCTTGGGCTATAAATCCGGCAGCCTGCCCGAAACCGAGCGGGCGGCAAAGGAAGTCCTCAGCCTGCCGATCTTTCCCGAGCTGACCGCCGCCGAGCAGCAAACGGTCGTCGCCCGCCTGGGCGACATCGTCGCCCGCCCGGCTGCGAAAGCGGCCTAATCTACGGGTTCGGCGCGGTTTCCGCCTTCGGCACGGCGACCGCATAGCCCAGCAGCACGACCCGTTCGGCATCCCCTTCGTACCCGGGCAGGTTCTTGGCCGGGTCCTCGACAACGCGGCCCACGAGCAACAGTTCGTCGCCCGATTTGTAAGTCTCTTGGGGGTCCGTGGCTGAGACGACCGTCGTTTCCGTCAGCGACTTGCCCGCCTGAAACTTGCAGGCAAAGAGCGTCCCGGCTGGGGCGAACTCCTGCACCGCGCCGGCCAGCAATACCCCCTCGTCGTGTTTCCGCTGCGGCAGATTGAGATCGGTCAGCGACTTCAGCGCACTCACCTTGCCGGGCTGCTCGGCCAGGCCCGCCAGCGCGGTTTTCAATGTGGCAGCTTGCTCCGCCAATTCAGGACTGTCCGCCTCGAGATGGCTGATGATCCGCCCCGCGTCGCTTGCCGAGTTGTAGAATTCGATGAATAGCTGCCGCCGCACCTCGACCGGCTGGCCGGTCGCTTCGTTCACCTTGGTGTACGTTTCCGACGCGGCAAGCACCGCCGAGGTCAGGTCGTCCGCCGTCGGCAGCGGCGCTGGTTCCGGATCCGGTTCCGGCTTCGGCTCCGTTTTTGGCTTCGGCTTGGTTTTCGGCTTCGTTTTCGCCTTGGGACTGGTTTCCGGCTGCGGCTTGGCGGCAGGCGACGAGGGCTTGGGATTCACTTCAGGCAAGAGCGGCCCCAGGTCCGGCTCAGTGAGCAGAATCGGCTTGAGCCCCGGCTCGACCGTGATCCCGCCCAGCCCCCCATCGGCGGCCGAAGGATCGGCGGTGCTCGCCGGTTCACTGGCCGACGAGCCCCTCACGCCATCATCCACTGGCTCCATGACCTGCGGCTCGCGCGGCCTGGTTCGTTTGCCATTCCCGTTCTTGCCGCTGGCCTGGCCGCCGTTGGGCGTGCTGTCGCCGCTCGTATCCACGCTAGCCGTCGTCGTCTGCGACGGCCCGCCGCGAAACTTGGCCGGCACGATCCACGGCGCGTACGGCGCCATCTTCGGCCCCAGGTCCAGCACATCCATGCTGAACCCCCACAGCAAAACAAAATACCCCAGCGTCAGCCCCACCAGTCCGCCCAGGACAATCTTCAAAAGCTCAACGACGGCATTCTTCTCGCGCTTTTCCTGCCGCGCTCCCTTGACGACCGGCCGCGGCGCCGCCACGGCTCCGCCCGGCGCACTGGAATCCAGCGCCGCACCGAACGACCCGCCCGACAGCCGATAATCGTCGCCGCCCTCAAATTCAGCCTCGGCGACACCGGCTCCCACGAGTGCCGGCTCCTCGGCGGCTTCGCTGCCGTCGAGCACGACCAGCTCCGGCGGCAAGCCCCCCAGGGCCTCGCGCAGCAGATACTCCTCCAGGCAGAGGGGACAGCGCACCAGGGCCTTGGGCGACGCCCGCAGCGGCACGGTCACGTCGTCCAAACACCGCGGACAGCGGACGATATTCATAGACGCTCAACCGGAAGAAACTCGGCTCCCTGAAGACCCCCTAGCATAACGCCCGCGTCAAGCGAAAGGCTAGGCGGAGTGAGTGGTGAGTGGGTGAGTGGTGAGTGGGTAGTCACCGCTTTGTCAGAGTACGCAGTACCAAGTACCCAGTAGTCGATAGGGCGTCTGACACACCGTCTCCGTCCCTCTGTCTCTCCGTCTCGCAGTCTCTCCGTCACGGTGCCCCGAACCCCGCACCTCCACTTCGCCTCCCTGAAAAGTGGCCCCTCCGGTACAATCGGGCCGACACGACCATTTCTGCTAATCACCCCGACCAATGGTCGGGCTTCGTATTTCAACATGACACGCCAGATCCTGGTCACTTCGGCCCTACCCTATGCCAACGGGCCGATTCACATCGGCCACCTGGTCGAGTACATCCAGACCGACATCTGGGTCCGCTTCCAGAAGCTCATCGGCAACCGCTGCGTTTATCTCTGCGCCGACGACACGCACGGCACGGCGATCATGATCTCGGCCAAGAAGGCCGGTGTGACTGAGCAGGCTTTCATCGCCCGCATGAACGGCGAGCATCAGCGGGACTTTGCCGGCTTTCAGATCGCCTTCGACAACTACGGCAGCACCAACAGCCCCGAAAACCGCGAGCTGTGCGGCCAGTTCTGGACCGCCCTTCGCAAAGCCGGCCTGATCGCCGAGCGCGACGTCAGCCAGCTTTTCGACCCCGTGGCCAACACGTTCCTGGCGGACCGGTTCGTCAAAGGGACCTGCCCCAAGTGCAAGTCGCCCGATCAATACGGCGATTCGTGCGACAAATGCGGCGCGACCTACTCTCCCGCCGATCTGATCGATCCGATCAGCACGCTCAGCGGCGCGAGGCCTGAAATTCGTTCCGCCAAGCATCTGTTCGTCGAGCTCGAAAAGCTGCATCCGTTCCTCCAGCAGTGGTCGCAGTCGGGCCAGCACCTTCAGGACGAGGTCGCGAACTACTTGAAGGGCCACTTCCTCGGTGAGCCGCTCCGCGACTGGGACATCTCCCGCCCCGCTCCCTATTTCGGCTTTGAGATTCCCGACAGCCCGGGCAATTATTGGTACGTCTGGTTCGACGCCCCCATCGGCTACATCGCCAGCACCTGGGAGTGGTGCAAACGCAAGGGGGAAAAGCTCGACGACTGGTGGAAGTCGGCCAAGACTGAAATCCATCATTTCATCGGCAAGGACATCACTTACTTTCACACGCTCTTCTGGCCCGGCATGCTCAAGACGGCCGGATTCACATTGCCGACGAAGGTCCACATCCACGGCTTTCTGACCGTCGGCGGCGAGAAGATGAGCAAGACCAAGGGGACGTTCGTCAAAGGCGAGACGTACCTCAAACATCTCGACCCGGCCTGGCTGCGCTACTTCTACGCCAGCAAGCTGGGTCCGCGGCTGGACGATCTCGACCTGAACCCGGATGAGTTCGTCAACAAGATCAATTCGGACCTGGTGGGCAAGGTCGTCAACCTTGCCAGCCGGACGGCGAAGTTTGTGAGTGGTCCGCTCGCGCGGGAGGGCGAGGCTCCTGCCGAGCCGCGCGACGGCACACGGAGTGTGCCTACAACCTTGGGCCTGTCTAAAACCTACCCCAACGACGGCGGCCTCTTCGCCCAAGGATCCGCCGCTGGTAAGGAAATTGCCGAGGCCTACGAAGCATGCGACTATAGCCGGGCCATGCGCCTGATTATGGAGTTGGCCGACCGGGCCAATCCGTATGTCGATACGAAGGAGCCCTGGAAGATCGCCAAGGATTCAGCTCGCGCTGCGGAATTGCAGGACGTGTGTACCGTCGCGCTCAACTTGTTCCGGCAGATCGCGGTGTACCTCGCCCCGGTGCTGCCGAAGCTCGCCGAGCAGGCGGGGGCTCTCCTCTCCGATCCGATCATCACTTGGGAGCAATCGCAGCAGCCGCTGGTCGGCACGCCGGTCGCTCCTTTTTCGCACATGATGAAGCGCGTCGAGCGCAAGGATCTGGATGCCATGATTGAAGACAGCAAGGAATCGGGAGTCGGGGGTCAGGAGTCGGGTGCCACTGCTGGCTTGCCCAGCAGTGTCAGCGGCTCGGCAGGAGCCGCGCCCGCCCCAGCCGCCAGCGACGCCGCGCGCCCAGCCCCGCCGCTCCTCACAGACCC
>JAKEHX010000268.1 GCA_022614795.1 Planctomycetaceae bacterium
AATGGATCGCCTCCACGAGCGTGACCGAACTCCATGACGGGACAACACCTTGCGTCGACTCGGGATAACCCCCCGAACATTCAACTACTGAAATTGCAAATTGGTGCTTCCTTTGTGTCAGTTGCTGCGACCATGCTGGTTTTTCCGCTGGCAACTTGCTAACCTGACCCGCTAGCGATGGTGCGGTGTTTGTCATCATCTTGAATTGGCCTCCTTGATTGCCCGCCATCGCCAGGCAGGGGCGCATTGTCTGGATGGGAGGAGGCCAATCATGACCTTTCTGCAAACGGGCGCATCGCCCCGCGTGCCGAGCTATCGATTCACGTGCCTGGCGATGTTCGCACTGGCCCTGCTGGCCAACCGCCCGGCTGGTGCGCAGTTTGCCGTAAGTGACATTCAGGCCAGGCCTTTCGTCATCGGCATTACGCCCGTCATCGGGCGGGGCGGCGGCGTCGGCGGTGTGTCGATCGACGCACAGGGGGTCGTCGCCCGCACCGACCTCGACCAGACCAGGCGGCTGCGCGATTTGCGGCTGGCTGCGGAAGGCCGGCTCAGCGGCGAGCTGGCGGCGGCGTCGCGGATGCGCAAGGTGTCGCTGCGCGGCATTGTTTCGGAACTCGACAGGCTGCGCCGCGGCTCGTTGCCTGTCACCAGCGAGCTACAAAACCTGGCTGGGCTGACGCGCGTCGAATATGTCCTCGTCTTTCCCGAGCAGCACGACCTCGTGCTGGCCGGCCCCGCGGAAGGCTGGCAGGTCGATGAAAGCGGCACGCTTGTCGGTCAGACCACCGGGCGGCCAGTCCTCCAGCTCGACGACCTGCTCGTCGCGCTGCGCACGGCCAGGCAGCAGCTCACCAGCGGCGAACTGATTACCTGCTCGATCGATCCGACCGAAGAGGGCTCGCGGCGGTTTTCGCGGCTCATGAAGACGCTTGAGCCGCCCTTCAGCAAAACCGCGGTCGCCCGTCTGGAGGAAGCAGTGGGGCCCCAGCAAGTCACGCTCACCGGCGTGGCGCCGGGGAGCCACTTTGCCCACGTGCTCGTCGCCGCCGACTTCCGGATGAAGCTGCTGGGAATGAACCTCGAGCCGGCGCCGATCGACGGCCTTCCCAGCTACCTCGAAATGCTCCAGGCCGGTCCCGCGCGCCACGCGGTCAGCCATGCGCCGCGCTGGTGGATGGCCCCCCGCTATGAGCCGCTATTGCGGGACGCCGACTCGCTGATCTGGCAGATTCGCGGTTCGGGCGTCCAGACGCTGTCGGAAGATGGATTTTTGAGTCGCGGCGGAAAGGTCGTTAGCCAGCGGCCCACGGAAGATTCGCTGGCCAAGAAGTGGGCCGACGCGATGACGGCGAAATACGAATCCCTGGCGGCGAAACTGCCGGTCTTTGCCGAGCTGCGCAACTGCATGGACCTGGCCGTCGTGGGGGCGCTCGTCGTCCATCACGACCTGGCCGCCCGCGCCGATTGCGACCTGAGCCTCCTCTGGGACGACAAGCGAATGCAGGTCGCCCAGTACCACGTGCCCAAAACGCTGGCTTCTCGGGCCAGCCTGCTCCGCAAGGGCCGCGACTGGATCGTCAGCGTTTCCGGCGGCATAGAAATCGACTCCTGGTCGGTCCTGAAACAGGTCGAAGTACAACCCGACCTGGCCGACGTGCGAACCAAGGCGTCGCCCGTCAAATCCGACCGCTGGTGGTGGGACTAACGGCTATTTCACGTCGTCGGCTCGGGCAGGCGTTTCATGCCAATCGCCAGCGCGATCCACGACCAGCCGTTCATGATCATGTCGACACCGAGTGCCAGGCCGATAAACCACAGGCCCGAACCGGGCCAGTTCTTATAAATGAACAGCCCCAAGAGGAGGGTGATGCCGCCGTTGAGCAGCACCCACTCCCAACCGGGAAAGCGGTAACTGAGGGCGGCCACAACGCGGAAGATGCCCCCCACGATCATGAAGATGGCGATGATCTTGGTCAGGGTGATCGCGCTCTCGGCCGGATCGGAGATCATCATGAATCCGACGACAGCATAGAGCAGGCCGATCAGCAGGTGCACCAGCATGCCGCTCCAGCGGCCGATGGTGAACGAGTGGACGATCTCGCCCAGGCCGCCGCCCAGCAGCACAAAGCCGAACAGCCACGTGGCGGCTATGGTGATCGTGGCCAGGCTGGCCCAGCCGATGGCGATCGATCCCAGCACGACCAGCGCCACGCCCAGGACGAGGAACCAGACCCAGTGCTGGCGCAGCGTGTACATCTCGGACACTGGCGAGGGAATTGGCGAAAGGGGACTCGCGGTACTCATGATGGAGATCCTTTGGAGAAAAGAGGTGGAGCCCAAAGCCGGATAGGTTGACGAGAGCGCGGGGTGGATTGTCACTGGGCACCACGCCATGTGGGCGAGTGCTTATCTTCAGCGCGAACCGAAAGCCACTGGTTTCAGCGAGAATCTTCGCGACAGGGTGGATGACGTGGAGGACGCCCTGGAATAAGCCGCGAACGGCAACGATCAACGAAGCAATAGTTAGAGAAGGTTGCTCCTTAGTCGGAATGCTAACGGATGGGCCTGCCGGCTGCAATTGGCAGGCAGCCCGGGAGGAGTCGTGCCAAGTTCCACGCTTGCCTCGGCGTGCGTGATTCGCTTTGCTGCACACCCCCCGCTACAATGGGGCCGCGAGACCCCTGCCATGCATGTCCGCTGCCCGCATTGCCACAACGCCATCGAGATCGTCGGCGATTCGGAATTGACCGACGTCACCTGCCCCTCCTGCGGCAGCTCGTTCAACCTGCTTCCCGACACAGAATCCTACTCGCCAGTAACAAGATCGATCGGCCATTTCCAGTTGCTCGAACAGATCGGAACGGGCGCGTTCGGCACGGTCTGGAAGGCCAAAGACAGCGAGCTCGATCGGCTGGTGGCCGTCAAGATTCCGCGGCGCGACCAGATCGCACCGGAGGACGCCGAAATGTTCCTCCGCGAGGCGCGGGCCGCCGCACAGCTCAAGCACCCAAACATCGTCGCGGTGCACGAAGTCGGCCGCGACAACGGATCGCTCTATATCATCAGCGATTTCGTGCGGGGGGTCACGCTCGCCGACCGGCTGACGGCTGGTCCCTACTCCGTGAGGGAGTCGGCCGAGCTATTGGCCCAGATCGCCGAGGGCCTGCACCACGCCCACGAAGCGGGCGTGATCCACCGCGACCTGAAGCCGTCGAACATCATGCTCGACGCTGCCGGCCAGCCGCACATCATGGACTTCGGCTTGGCCAAGCGTGAGGCGGGCGAAATCACAATGACGGTCGAGGGCCGAGTGCTCGGCACCGCGGCCTACATGTCGCCGGAGCAGGCCCGCGGCGAAGCACACACTGCCGATCGCCGCACCGATGTGTATTCGCTGGGTGTCATTCTCTTTCAGCTCCTCACGGGCGAGTTGCCCTTCCGCGGCAACCGGGCGATGCTCCTCAATCAGGTCCTGCACGACGAACCCCCCAGCCCGCGCAAACTGAACGGCCGCGTGCCGCGCGACCTGGAAACCATCTGCCTGAAATGCCTCAATAAAGACCCCCGTCGCCGATACGCCACGGCGAAAGACGTAGCCGAAGAACTCAAACACTGGCTCGCTGGGTTGCCGATCCAAGCGCGGCCCGTGAGCAGGCTGGAGCGCGCCGCGCGGTGGTGCCGTCGCCATCCGATGGACGCCTCGCTGATCGCGTTGGTGGTTGGCGTTCTCATGACAGGGACCGCCGTCTCATCGTTCTTCGCCATCGCCTCGTACCGCGACTCCGAGCGGGCTCAGAAGTCCGCGCGGGAAGCGACGGCCGCGCAGAAAGACACGAGGCAAAAACTCAGAGACTCCCTATTGGCCCAAGCGCAAGCCGGCCGATTTGGCGGCCAGGTGGGCCGGCGCTTCGAGGGACTGCGCGCCCTGACCGAAGCCGCCCAAATCCGCCCCGGCATTGATTTGCGGAACGAAGCCATCGCCTGCATGGCGCTCGCAGATTTGCGCGTCTC
>JAKEHX010000269.1 GCA_022614795.1 Planctomycetaceae bacterium
GAAGGCTGGAAGCTGCCCGACTATTCCAGCAGGCTCTTCAGAGCCGCGTCCTTTTCGGGGCCGGTGAGAAAGTCGAGGGCCCGGAAATAGCGGGACTGCTGATCCTCCTTGATGGCCGGGTCCTTCATGATCTTGACGAGAAGCTCGGGCGTCTTCTTGGCCCGGCTTCGCCAGAGGATGTCGCGGCCGGCGGCGGTTGTCCAGGGCTCGCTGGTCTTGGCAAGATAGGCGTCCAAGAACGCATCCCACTGCTGATCGGCCCCGATGCCCAGGGCCTCGAGATACCAGCGGTCCTTGCCATCATATTGCTGGGCGAGCTGCGCCCAGAGTTGAGCGACCCCTGGCGAGCGATTGTGCCGCAGGCTGATCGCCAGCTCGCGGCGGACCTCGGGGGCCTTGTCGTTGGCCACGGACGCCACCGCCGAAAGGTCAACGCCGTGGAGCCTCGCCAGGCGGAGTGTGGCCACGCGAATGTCGCTGCTAGGATCGTGCAGCACCGCCTCGATCATCCCCGCGAGCCGATCGCGATGGTCCCCGCGAGCGAGCAACTCGGCCGCGCAGCCCAAGAGCCGCGCCTTGTAGCGCACGTCGCTCGAATTGACGAACGCTTCGTGCAACCCTTTGGCGGCGGCTTCGCCCTTCGACAGCAGCGATTGGAATGCCAGATACCGCACGCTCAGAGCCGGGCTTTGCATCGCGGCCAGGGCACCTTCAACGGTGGCGAAGTCGTACTTAGGGACCGTGTATTTCGTGCCCGGCGGTGCGACGCGGAAGATGCGGCCGCGATCGACCTCCTGCTGGTTGTGGCCGCCGACGCCGGGGTCGTACCAGTCGGCGACGAAGAGCGAGCCGTCGGGGGCCACGCACGCGTCGCTGGGCCGGAACCAGTTGTCGCGGGCGCCGTACAGGATGTTGACCGTCTCGGCCTTGTAACCCGCCCCGTCCTTCGTCACCGGATAGGCCCGGCAGACGCTCGGCCCGGCATCGCAGTGGATCACCTGGTTGTGGAACACCTTCGGGAGCAGCGTCCCTTCATAAACGCAGATGCCCGTCGGCGAACCTGCCCCCGTCAAAAGCAGCGTCGGCACCACGCCCGGATCGTTGAGGTGCCAGTGCCGCTCGGGGATTTCTTTCTCCATGTTTTCGCGCTGGGTCTGCCAGCCGGCGCCGGTCAGCTCGTCTTTGTAGCCGTAGTTGCCGAACTCCATCACGTAGTTGATCCGCACCCCCTTGTTGCCGTCGTCGTCGTTGTCGCTTTGCCAGATCGTGCCCAGCGAATCGACCGCCACTTCCCAGTTGTTGCGGAAATTCCAGCCGAGCGTTTCGACCTGACTGCCGTCCAGGTTCGAGCGGAAGACCATCCCTTCCTGGTAAGGTTTGCGAGCGTCGTTCACGGTATTGCCGGCCCGATCGACGATGGGCTTGCCGTCCTTATCCTTGAGATGCTTGCCGGAGTTGCCGAAGTTGAAGTAGAGCCTGCCGTCGGGGCCGAAGACGAACGCGTGGATGCCGTGGTCGTGCTGCGTGCCGGCAATCCCGCTGAAGAGCACCTCCCGCTTGGCTCGTTCACCAGCACCGCCGTCGGCCCGGAGGTCGCCGTTTTCGTCGTAGAAGATCTGCACCTTGTCGTTGGCCGAGACGATCACGCGGCTGCCCAGGACGCAGATGCCGTGGACCGAGTCGATGTCGCGGCCCTGATAGAACACAGTCGTCTGGTCGCACTTGCCGTCGCCGTCCTTGTCTTCCAGAACGAGAATGCGGTCTCCTTCGGGTCGGCTGCCGTTCCATTTGCGGTAGTTCTTCACTTCGCCCGCCCAGACGCGGCCCAAGTGGTCGATGTCGATGTTCGTGATGTTGGCGATTTCGGGCTCGCTGGAGAACAGCGTCGCCTCGAGCCCTTCGGCTACATCGAGATTCGCGACCGCGTTGGCCGCGCTGCGCTCGGGCGAATCGGCCCCTGCCCCGGCCGCGAGGTTTTCCGGCGGCGGCTGGTTGACGAACACCTGGAACACGACTGTCGAGCCGCAGCCCTGCCTTGTCCCTCCTTCATCGAGGCCGCCGCGGGCCTTGAAACGCGTGAATGCGCCGTCCTGTGGAATGTCAAACTGAATCACGCTGTTGGCGTGCGTGCCGATGCCGTACTCGACCACTTGCCCGTTGATCTTAAGCGGGCCGCCGTCGGCATTCTTATTGACGAGCACATTTCCCCACCCGGACTTCGCCGATTTCGGCGTCAACTCGGTCAGCTTCTTCTCGCCCGAGCTGCCCACCAGTCGCGGCTCGGCCCAATCGGCCCAGTCGCAGCCAAAGCTGTCGCCGCCGTCGAGCACGACCAGCCACAGCCGTTTGGCCCCAGTGATATCGACGTCAATCTCGACCGAGTGGTTCTTCGTCGCTGGCGAGACCAGCGGGCTGGCAAACGCCGGCTTGGAATCGCCCCGATTGGCCGGTTTGCCGCGCCGCGGCTGATCCGTGCTGGCGCCATTAGGCTTGGGCGGCTTGTCACTGGGATCGTCTGGAGGCAGCTTCACACGCTCGCGGATCTCTTCGCGGTTGAAGTTAGCCGGCTTGTTCTTCGGGTCCATGTTGGCCTCAAGCGCGGCCAGCGTCACCCGCGGCGACTCGACCCCCTTGGCGGGGACTTCGCCGTGGGCGCACCAGACAATCGCATTGAGCATAACCTTGCGGAAATTCGGATCGCCCCAGTTCCAGTGGTCATGCCCGCCGGTGAAGCCGAACCCGCGGCCGCCCCCCTCGCGCTCGGCGGCCCAGGCCATGTGCTGCGGCTCCTTGCGCTCGAGCACCGCGACGCGCACCGCCGGATTGCCACTGTGCGGACCGTCGGGCCGGCTCAGTGATTCCTTCGGCGGCAGCGCGGTCAGGATCGGCGTCACTCCCTTCATTCCCTCGCGAAACCGCATGTGGTAGTACCATTCGTCGTTGATCTCAAACGGCTCAACGCCGCGGCTGATCGGATGGTCGGGGAATTTTTCGTACTTCGCGGTCCAGTGCGGATTGACCGACCAATTCATCTCGAAATAGCCGCCAATCCAATCGAGGAACCGATCGCCGATCTTTCCCTTGGGCACCTCCACGCCGTAGTGGATGCAGACGATGCCCACTCCCTTCTTGGCCAGCGCATCGACCGAGTCCAAGTGGGCATTGACCATGTGCCCGCCGCCACCGTCGCAATACATGACGATGCAATCGGCGCCGGTGAGGATGCTCTCATCGGCCGGCCAGCCATTCAGCACCACGTCGCACTTGATGCTGGGCATTGCGGCCTGGAGCTCCTTCGCCAAAAGCTGGCAGCCCGCGTTGTGTTCGTGGGCCCCGTAGCCGTGGCTCGGCTTGCCGGCGATGAAGACGACCTTTTTGGCGGCCGCTTCGTCCGCTGCGCAAGCCTTGGCCGCATTCGCAACCAGCGCCAGGGTCACAAGCAAGCTGCACACCAGCCAGATCATCCAACGATTCATCACATGAAACTCCGGCGAAAGGGAGGGACTGCGGCGCTTGGCAATAGGCGTCACCGGCGCGGCAGGAGGCGGGCAACATCAGCCGCCCCGTTAGCGCGCTTCAGGAGTCTTGCTCTAGCGTCCGCGCCGTAAACAGCGGCCTGATTTGGACTTACGATAGCTCGCCAAAAACGCGGCGTCAAACGGGTGCCGGCCACGCCATTGCACATCGCACGAACCGCACAAATGCTCTTGCCCTGTTTGCCTGAGCGTGTTGGAATTCGCGCCGAGGAGCCTGCCCATGATCGAGAAGAGAACTGCCGTCGTTGGCGGATTACTGACACTAGGCATCGCACTTTCGTGCCCAGGTGGTCCACCCGAGTTTGGTCAGACTGAGGAATCCATCCAGATCGATCAGCTCCGCCGCGAAGTAGAGGAGCTGAAACAGAACGTGGCAGCCCTGCAGACGAAGCTAAGCGAGCTTGAGTACCAGGGAATGCCACGGACGCTCCGTTTGTCGTCCGACGGTCAGCGGCTGGAGTCAGCCCCCGGCTGTTATCTGCGCTTTCCGCTGGAAATGGAGCGGGGCAGTGCCATGCCGCCGAGGTCAGCCGCTGTTCGATAACTCCGAAGATCCTCTACGGCTTGTGTTGCCTGGCGGCTAAAGCCAGCAGTCAAGAAGCCAGCGTCCGCTGCCCTGACTGCCCGATTGCTTGTTAGACTGGAGTAGTAGGACGGCATTGTTAGTTGCAGACTCGTATTAAATAGGGCTTAGCTGCTTGACCGATCGGCTTTCTATCACGCCCGCCGCTGGTCCCGTTCGCGGCCGGATTCGCCCTCCAGGTTCCAAAAGCATCACCAATCGCGCCCTGGTCTGTGCCGCCTTGGCCCAGGGAGACAGCACGCTGACGGGCGCGCTCGACAGCGACGACACGCGGGTAATGATCGCGGGCCTCTCGCAGCTGGGAATCCACATTGATGTGCAGGATGCCGGTCGCACGCTGATCGTCCAGGGGCGCGGCGGCCGGATTCCGACGTCGACCGCCGATCTGTTTGTTGGCAACAGCGGCACCACCATCCGCTTCCTCACCGCCCTCTGCACGCTTGGCTACGGCTCGTACCGGCTCGATGGCGTGCCGCGGATGCGCGAGCGGCCGATCGGCGACTTGCTCGACGCCTTGAATCAGCTGGGGGCCAACTGCCGCGGGGCCCTGCGCGAGGGCTTCCCGCCCGTCGAAATGCGCGCCGTAGGACTGGCCGGCGGAAAAGCGGCGGTCCGCGGCGACATTTCCAGCCAGTTCCTTAGCGGCCTGTTGCTGGCCAGCCCCTACGCCGCCGATGAAGTCGATCTGACCATCGAGGGACCACTCGTCTCCAAGCCGTACGTGCTGATGACCTTGCGGCTGATGCAGGATTTCGGTGCCCGCGTCGAGGCCCGGTTGGACCTGTCCGGCGTGCGCGTTCCGCCCAAGCAGACGTATCTCGGCCGCACGTACGAGATTGAGCCTGACGCCTCGGCGGCGAGCTACTTCTGGGCCGCGGCAGCAATCACGGGGGGCGAAGTGACCGTCGAGGGCTTGCCTTGGGCCTCGCTCCAGGGAGATGTCCGTTTTGTGGACTGTCTGGCGCAGATGGGCTGCCGCGTGACGCACGACGCCAGCGGGATCACGGTTTCGGGCCGGGCCCAGCGAGGCATCGATGTCGATATGAACGCGATCAGCGACACGGTGCAGACGCTGGCGCCCGTCGCCCTGTTTGCCGACGGCCCCACGACGATTCGCGGCGTCGGCCACATCCGCCACAAAGAGACGGACCGCATCGGCGACCTGGCCCGCGAGCTGCGCAAGCTCGGCGCTACGGTGGATGAGTTGCCCGACGGCCTGCGGATCGTGCCGCCGCAACGTAGTCCTCACGCTCCGCGTGAGGGGAGCATCTCGCCCAGCGAGATGCCTGCGATCGAAATCGAAACCTACCACGACCACCGCATGGCCATGAGCCTCGCCCTCGCCGGCCTGCGCATCCCCGGCATCGTCATCCTCAACCCCGGCTGCACGGCGAAGACGTACCCGGCATATTTTGACGATTTGGCCCGGCTCGTCTCTGGGCAATCACGCTAGTTCACCAACCGGCATTAAGCTACGATTGCAGTTGGAAGCAAACTGGAGACACCTCACATGGCCGCTTCGCCAACCGACCCCGCGGTCAATACTCCCGCACCCGGCTGCGGAGCTGAGTGGCTCGATCTGCTTCATACTGGTGAAGCCTTGCTACTGGTGGGACTGCGTCGCAAGGTTGGGCCGACGGGCGATCTGCGGGCTGCTTATCGTCAATGGTATCGCGAGCAAATGGTCGAGCACGACCACCTGGTCGCGCAGATCTACGATCGGCTGAAGACGGCCTTCGGAGATCAAGCTGATCGCCGGCCGGATTCTCGATCGCGTTGATGTGTCCGAATTGTTGAAGGCGAATCGCGACACATTGGATTTTCCTTACCTGGCCGGTTGGGTCCGCAAACTTCGGCTTCGTCGTGCGTTTGCCGATGCCTGGGGCGATGCGTTTCCAGGCACCGCGCCTCCCGTCTAGGCCGACGACTTTCTTGCGTGCGCGGACTGACCCCTGCGGAATTTCAGCCGCTCGCGGTAGACTTGTAGTTTGATTCTTGATGCTTAGTCCTTGGTCATTCCGCGACAAAGCACCGCCCCGAAAGCAGGATTTGCGTTATGTCGCGGCAATACATCTACACCATCCAGCGCCTCGTCAAAAAGCACGGGCCGCGCGAGGTGCTCAAGGACATCTGGCTGGCTTTCTATCCCGGGGCCAAGATCGGCGTACTGGGGCGCAACGGCGCGGGCAAGAGCACGCTGCTGCGGATCATGGCCGGCATCGACAAGGATTTTGACGGCGAGGCCCGCCTGACCGACGGCTTCACGGCGGGTTACCTGCCGCAAGAGCCGCAGCTTACGCAGACGCTCGACGTGTGGGGCAATTTGCAGGAAGCGATCGCCCCCCGACGCAAGCAGGTCGATCGGTACAACGAAATATCCACCGCCCTCGCCGAGCCGATGGACGACGAGAAAATGCAAAAGCTCTGCGACGAGATGGCCCGGCTTCAGGACCAGATCGAAGCGACCGGGGCCTGGGAGATCGACCGGGAGCTGGAAATCGCGATGGACGCGATGAACCTGCCCGAGAAAGACGCCGATGTGGCGAGGCTTTCGGGCGGCGAGCGGCGGCGCGTGGCCCTCTGCAAGCTGCTGCTGCAAAAGCCCGACCTGATGCTGCTCGACGAGCCGACAAACCACCTCGATGCCGAGGCGGTCAATTGGCTGGAACGGACGCTTGCCGAGTATCCAGGCACGATCGTCGCTGTCACGCACGACCGCTACTTCCTCGACAACGTGGCCAAGTGGATTCTGGAACTCGACCGTGGCCAGGGAATTCCGTGGGAAGGGAACTATTCGTCGTGGCTGGAGCAGAAAAAGGCCCGCCTGGAGCGCGAAGAAAGGCAAAACCTGGCCCGCCAGAAAACGCTCGACCGCGAACTGGAATGGGTCCGCATGTCACCCCGCGCCCGCCAGGCCAAAAGCAAGGCCCGCATCAGCGCCTACGAGAAGATGTCGGCCGAGAGGTTCGAAGAACGGCCGGACGAATTCGAAATTCAGATTCCTCCGGGCAAACACTTGGGTGAACTGGTGGTCGAAGCCAAAAGGCTTGTCAAGGGCTACGGCGACAATCTGCTGATCGACGGGCTCGATTTCCGCCTGCCAGCCGGCGGCATCGTCGGTGTGATCGGCCCCAACGGTGCGGGCAAAACGACGTTGTTTCGCATGATCATGGGCCAGGAAAAGCCCGATGGGGGCGAGCTGCGGATCGGCCCGTCCGTGGAGCTGGGCTACGTCGATCAGAATCGCGACGCCCTTGCCGCGGACAAAACTGTCTATGAAGAAATCTCGGGGGGCAACGATAACCTCGAAATGGGCGGCAAGAAGATCAACGCCCGGGCCTACGTCAACCGCTTCAACTTCCGCGGCCCCGACCAGGAGAAGAGGGTCGGCACACTCTCCGGCGGCGAACGGAATCGCGTCCACCTCGCGAAACTGCTCCGCCGCGGCTCGAATGTGCTCCTGCTCGACGAACCGACGAACGACCTCGATGTCGATACGCTGCGGGCTCTGGAAGAGGCGATTCTCAACTACGCCGGCTGCGTGGTCGTGATCAGCCACGATCGCTGGTTCCTCGACCGCATCGCCACGCATATCCTGGCGTTCGAAGGGGACAGCTATGTCCACTGGTGTGAGGGCAATTTCCAGACCTACGAATCGCAGCGGAAAGAGCGCCTGGGGATCGCCGCCGACCAGCCGCACCGGTTCCGGTATAAGAAGCTGGTGAGGTAGCTGGCTGCTGGAGTTCAACGCTTGGATCAAAACCCCTACAAGTCGCCAAAGCCAGCTGAGACGCGCTCAGTACCGTGGCGCTTACAGATGCCGACGACGTGGTGGTTCTGGATTGCGCTGTTTCTGCTAGCCATTGCGACCATTGCTGTAAACCAGATCGGTGTCTTGCACTCGATACGCAACAGCGAGTCAAAGAGCCACCGTTATCAGCCCTAGCAAATCTCGCCGCGGGGGACCATCGCTGTTAGAATTGACGTCTCGGTAACGCTACTATTTGCGCGACAGGAGTGACATCGTGACCACTCAAGAACTACTCTTGCGTGAAATCCCTATTACGCCCGAGCCAATCCTGGCGGAGGTCTATCATTACCTCCAGTATCTAAAATCGCGTCAATTGGACGATCGTTTTGACGGGCTTCAGGCGAGTCATTCGGTACTGGCCAAGGACTGGGATTCGCCTGAGGAGGATGCCGCATGGGCAAACCTGTAGCCGGCGACGTCGTCATCATTCCTTTTCCCCAAACAGAACTGAAGGTGGGAAAGGCGAGGCCCGTTTTGGTTCTTGTCGATTTGCTGGGAGACGACTTGATCCTTTGTCAAATCACAAGCCAGGCAAAATCCGACGCTTTCTCAATTGCCTTGAACGCAACTGACTTCGCCAGAGGTAATCTGCCTCTCGCGTCCTACGTGCGCCCCAACCGGCTGTTTACCGTGGATCAGGCTGTTATCATTCGCACGGCTGGACGCGTAAAACCTGCCAAGCTGCAGGAGACGCTTGCAGCCGCCCGGAAGATTCTGACCTAGGCAGCGCGAAGGGGAAGGGGTCGATCCATTTTGTGAGCCTCATGCCCGCCAACGACTCCCGACCCTCCCGACCCCCTTGGGTTGCCCGCCAGCTGACGCAGCATCTCAAACCCAGGTCCCGCCCGGCAGGCGGGACCTACTTGCCATGACCAAGCCGCAGTTTCAAGCGTTTGTGCTGGGAGTGCTTCAGGAGGCATATCCTGACCGCGGGTTTTTGGCGGGGCAGGCCGAGGATTTGATCGTCTGCGGCGACGAGCAGTTTGGCCTGTCCAATCTTTACGCCCGGTGCGGCGACTTCCAGGGCGACGATCCCGAGTTCAAACAGTTCATCGCCGAGCATTTCGGCAAGATGATCAAGCTCGTCGAGCAGCACAGCCAGAACGATTCGCCCGCCTGGTCGGTCGTGAAGGATCGGCTGCGGCCGCAATTCATGCCGGCCCGCTACATCGACCAAGCCCCGATCGTCCATTTGCCGCTGGGCGACGAGGTGCTGATCGGGATCGTGCTCGACTCCGAAGCGGGCTACTCCTACGTCCGCGAGGAAGACGCGGCCCTTTGGGGACGGACCGCCGAGGAACTGTTCGAGGCTGCGGTCGAAAACCTGAACGACGCTTCGCGGCAACTCCCGATGGCCATGTTCCCCGAGCCCAACCTGGCGATCGTGATCGAAACGAAGGACGGCTACGACGCGGCCCGCTTGCTCTTGCCTGGCATCCGTAGTTTCGCCGCCGAGAAGCTGGGCGAACCGTTCTTCGCAGGCATCCCCAACCGCGACTTCTTGATCATGTGGTCGCAGGACGCCGACCAGGATTTTCAGACCTTCTGCCGGCAGAAGATCGGCGAAGACTTCGAGCAGCAGGACCACCCGCTGTCGCCGCGGATACTGGTGGCGACGGAGGAAGGGGTGACGGTGGAGGAGTAGTCATTCCTCAGCGGTGACCGGAATCTGGGTAGGGCTATGGTGCAGCGCCGACCTGCCTACCCTTCGTTTCGCTGGCCTTGATCCGCACCCAAGTCTGCCACGCCACGATGCCCAGGAAGAAGAGCCATAGGATGGGAATAATTGACAGCGCCGCGGCGAACCCCCAAATCTCATAAACGACGGCAATCGGCATCCAAACGGCAGAGCCCTGCTGCTCGCCACGTTCCACGGGCGCAAGCGACCGAAAAACCATGAACTCCAATCCTGCAAAGATGCCGCTCATCAGTACGGCTGCTCCCACCCACTGAGTCCAGGTCACCGAATCGCTTGCAGGCTGGGAATTCATTGGATTTCCCTTCGTGGGGACACTCCACAATCTGGATTTTAGGGACCGTATCTCGCACGCCGCATTCTACCCACGCACGAAATAGCTACACCATAGTGATGCGACTACTCTTGATGTGCAGCCGACTTGCCGTGGAGAATTTGTTTGGCCACCGAGCCTGGCAACGATATAACGGCGGTTTGCCAGTGCATTGCCGTAGGACCTGTTCACATGCCTGACATTCCAGATGGCGAATCGGTCGAGATGAAAGGGTCGGCGGCGACACCGTACATCCTGAAGAACGTCGGGGGAGTCTATTCGTGCTCATGCCCCGCGTGGCGGAACCAGTCGATCGCAATTGAAAAGCGAACCTGCAAACACCTGAGAAAATATCGCGGCGAACAGGCCGAGATCGATCGGGTCGGCAGTGCGGCTCCACCCAAACGCGAGGCCAGCGGCGACGAGGAGGGGGACGAAGCGAAGGGCCCGCCGCTCCTGTTGGCGCAAACCTGGACCAACGATGTGGACCTGGCCGGCTGGTGGATGAGCGAGAAGCTCGACGGATTGCGGGCTTATTGGGACGGCAAGCAGCTTCTCTCGCGGCTGGGGAACGTGCTGCACGCGCCGAATTGGTTCGTCGCGGAACTCCCCGCGACGCCGCTCGACGGCGAGCTGTGGCTGGCCCGCAAGTCGTTCCAGCGGACCTCGAGCATCGTCCGCCGCCAGGACAAGAGCGACCACTGGAAGGAGATTTCGTACCTGATCTTCGACGCCCCCGCGGAAGAATCGCCGTTCGAGGAGCGGATGAAGTTTCTCAAGGACGCGCTGGCCAGGAACACGGCCAAACACATTCAGCTTCACGAACACCTTCAGTGCAAGAGCGTCGAGCACCTGCGCGAAGAGCTGGCCCGCGTCGAGGCGCTAGGCGGCGAGGGGCTGATGCTCCGCGAGCCGGGATCGAAGTACCAGATTGGCCGCTCGTCGACGCTGCTCAAGGTGAAGACGTTTCACGACGCCGAGGCCCGCGTTGTCGAGCACCAGGGAGGCAGCGGCCGGCACAAAGGGCGGCTGGGGGCGCTGGTCGTGCAGCTTGCCGACGGGACGCAGTTCTCGGTTGGCACCGGTTTTTCCGACGCCCAGCGAGGCAGCCCGCCGCCGATTGGCAGCACGATCACGTTCCGCTACCAAGAGCTTTCCGACCGCGGGGTTCCGCGGTTTCCTTCGTTCGTGCGATTGAACGAGGCGGCAAAGATCGAGGCGGCAAAGCCTGAAGCGGCAAATATTGCCCAGCCGTCCGCCGCGACCGCCGCTCCTCCGGCCGCGGCCAAAATCAAGAAGAGCAAAGGGCAAAGCCCCCCAACACCAACCCAGCAATCGGAGAAATCCATGGCCAAGCGATATTTTGAGTACGAAGACGATAAGTCGTCAAAGTTCTGGGAAATCGACGTGAAGGGGAAAGAGGTGACGGTCCGCTTCGGCCGGATCGGCGCCAACGGCCAAACGCAAACCAAGACCTTTGACGACAACGACGCGGCCCAGAAGCACGCCGACAAGCTGATCGAGGAAAAGACCGACAAGGGATATGTCGAATCGTGAGCGCGGCAGATCGTAAGAAGCGCGGCCGAAATCTGCTGCACTCATTTCAGCGGGCCAGTAGAATGAGCCTCTTCAGCCGTCCAGCAGGAGCGGATTATGGGGACCCGCCAGCGAGCCGATCACCCCCGACCAGCTCGCCGCGACGTTCTACCACAGCCTCGGCATCGACTTCCGCCGCGAATACCACACCAGCACCGGCCGCCCCGTGATGATCGTACGCGAAGGCTCGGTGATCAAAGGCTTGCTTGGATAGCGCCCGTTATCGCACCAGGATTTCCGGCGTCATGAGGACGACGCCCTCCTCCTCAAGTATCTGCAATTGCTGGAAAGCGCGCAAGACGGAATCGACGCGCTGCGGATCCATGCCACGGAGGTACGGAAGTGCGGCATTGAGAATGCTGCCGTGCTCACGAGCCGCGGCTGGATGGGTGGTCAGCTGAGCAGAATCCTCGTCGCCCGCGCCGCCAGGACTTTCCAGGAGAAGCTCGAGGAAGTTTTTCGGCTCAGGCACGACCCGCAATTCGTATTTGTCGATTTTGGCCTCCTTGGCAACGAATTTCACGGCATCGTCCAGCGTGCCGATTTTATCGACCAGACCCAAATCGAGGGCTTGTTTGCCCGTAAAGACGCGGCCGCCGGCGAGTTCGTCGATGGGCTTTTTCAGCTTGCTGCCGCGGATGGCGGTAACGTGTCCCTTGAAGACGCCGTAGATGTCGTCCATCCAGCCTTGCAGCTTCTTCCGCTCCTCGGCGGTGAAGGTGCTCGATGTGCTGAGCAGTCCGGCATTGGCGCCGCGATTGTATTCCTTCCAGGTAATGCCGACCTTGCCGAACGTCTCCTGCGTGGCCAGCTTGCCGGCGACCACGCCGATCGAGCCGGTGATCGTTCCCTCGTCGGCAAAGATCGTGTCCGCGCCGCAGGCGACATAATAGCCGCCGCTGCCGGCGACGTTGCCCATCGAAACAACCAGCGGCTTTTTAGCTTTCACGCGCTTCGTGGCGTCGAGAATGATTTCGCTGGCCACGGCCGATCCGCCGGGCGAATTCACGCGCAGGACGACGGCATTGATCGAATCGTCCGCGGCGGCCTTATTGAGCGCGCTGCGGATGGGAGTGCTGGCTGCCACCTGGGCGCCTCCCAGGTCAAGCGGGCTGGCGGTCGGCGCGCCGAGCACAATGGGTCCTTCGACATACACGATGGCGATCGAGTCCTTGCTAGTCGCGACTTTTTTGCCGCTGCCCAGCAATTCGCCATAGAAGTTGAGAATCCCCAGCGGGGAGGAGAGATCGATCGCCTTTTGTTCTTTCTGGCCATATTTGGCATCGAGCTTCGCGTTGCCGTCGAATCGCTGTTTGACGCTGGTCTCGAAATCCTGCCGGTGCTGCACGGCATCGATGAGCCCGGCATCGCGGGCCTTCTGCGCGGTATAAGGCCCCTCGTCGATCCACTGGCGAACTTTTTCGGGCGTCACGCCGCGGCCGCGGGCGATCGACCGGACCGATGTGTCATAAAGGCTGTCCAGCAGCCAATTATTCATCTCGTCGGCCTCTTGGCTTGGCGCGTCGCGCATGAACAGTTCGGCTGCGCTCTTGTAAGCGCCGCAAGTCAGAAAGTCGGGCTTGGCGCCGATCAAGTCCAGCAGCTTGCGGACATGCAGGCTCTCTCCTTGCAACCCCGTGATCCACAGGTCGCCAGTCGGCACAACGCTGATCTGCGTGGCTCCGCAGAGCAGGACGTACTGCGGCATCGAAAGCGAATCGGCGTGGGCATAGACGTCTTTGCCCGCCGCACGCAAGCCGGCAATCGCCTGCCGCACCTCTTCGATCTGGGCAAAGCCCACGGACAAGTCGCTGACGGTCAAGACAACGGCTTTCACCTCCTTGTCGTCCGCGGCTTTCTTCATCCGCCCAGTCAGGTCCATGAGCCCGGCCGTGCGTTCCACGGCCAGCGGAAAGCTGTCATCGGCCGGCGTCTCGGTCAGCGCGCCGGTCAGCCGGAAGACGGCGACCACCGATTTGGCGGCCTCGCTCGATTTGGCCGATTCGGAACCTTTCGTGGCGTCGGTCGTTTTCGATTCCTGCGCCGCCGCGGCGGCAATAAGCAGCAGCACGGCCGCCAATAGCGCCGGCGCTCTCAACAGCATGAATTTCATAGAGGTTCTCTCCGCGTTAGTGAAAGGCGTACTCAGAGGTTGTGAATCTTTCGTAGCTGAAGTCGCCAGACTTCAGGTTTTTCCGCGGATTCGGAACTCTGGCGAGTTCCGCTACGGGATTCATTCAC
>JAKEHX010000270.1 GCA_022614795.1 Planctomycetaceae bacterium
GATCGCTAACGACAGATTGTCGCGGCTCGCGTCCGACTCTTGCCCCGAATTGTCCCTTGTCGTCCGGCATGACGTGTGCAGTGATTTCACGTATCTCGCGCGGCGACAAGGAGTAATGATGAATGTCCTGATGATGACGAACACGTATCATCCGAGCGTGTCGGGTGTGTCGCGTTCCGTAGCTTCGGTCAGCGACTCCCTCCGGGCGCGGGGACATCGGGTCTTGATCGTCGCCCCTGCGGCCGAGGAAGAAATCGAGGACGAACCAGATGTGGTTCGCGTGCCGGCCGTCCATCATGTCACTGCCAACGACATTCCTGTCCGCCTGCCGATTCCCGGCTATCTGTGGACGACGGTGAACGACTTCCAGCCGCACATCATCCATGCCCATCATCCCTTTCTGCTTGGTAGCACCGCTCTGCGCCTGGCCGCAACTTGGCGGCTGCCGGTGGTCTTCACGTACCACACGATGTATGAGCACTACACGCACAATTTGCCGGTCGATTCGCCGGCGGTGGTACGGTTCACCGTCCGCCTGGCCACCGAGTTCGCCAATCAGTGCGACCACGTCATCGCACCCAGCCAGAGCGTGCGTGATGTGCTCCGTAGCCGGGGTGTGCAGTCGCTGATTTCGGTCGTGCCGACGGGCATCGATCGCGAGGCAATTGGCGGAGGCGACGGTTCGCGCTCGCGCGAGCGGCACGGCATTC
The DNA here is from genome assembly GCA_022614795.1 of Planctomycetaceae bacterium. Lineage (GTDB taxonomy): Bacteria > Planctomycetota > Planctomycetia > Pirellulales > Pirellulaceae > CAYLLN01. The sequence continues at coordinate 711 of JAKEHX010000270.1, forward strand.
CGCAAGATGCATTCGTAGTCGGGCACGTCGGCCGCCTCTCGGCCGAGAAGAACCTGGAATTCCTGACGCGGGCGGCCTGCCGCTATTTGCAGCGGCGTCCCGCATCGCGTCTGTTCGTCGTGGGAGACGGGCCGTTGCGCGACGAGCTCAAGCCGCTGTGTGCCCTGTTCGGCGTGGCGGACCGTTTGCATTTGTCGGAGGGGGCGCTTGTCGGGCGCGACCTGGCCGACGCCTATGCCGCGATGGACGTGATGGCCTTCGCTTCCAAGAGCGAAACGCAGGGGATGGTGCTGGCCGAGGCGATTACTGCCGGCCTGCCGGTCGTGGCCCTCGACGGCCCGGGCGTCCGCGACATCGTGCGCGACGGCGTGAATGGCCGCTTGCTCGTGGAAGATGACGAAGACCACTTCGCGGCGGCCCTGGCAACGATCGAGCGGCGCGGCGCCCGCGACTTGCGGCGCGGCATCGCCGAGACCGCGGCTGAGTTTTCGCTCGAGAGGACAATCTCCAGACTCGTGCGCGTCTATTCCGCGGCCAGGCGCGACGCAGCCCGCAAGGCCTGCCCCAGCGGGATGCTCCCCGTGCTGCTCCAGCGGGCCAACGAGGAGTACCAGCTCTGGTCGCGCATCAGCCACGCCATGTACGACGCGGCCTTCGGCGACGACCAGCCCTCGCCACATTCGCAGACTTCTCACGCTGACTAAACAGCAGGGCGTCTGGCAACTGCCGCCGCGCCGAGGATAATGGACGCGGGTCACCATTCCTGGCTCCCGGCGTGAGGCGACGATGGCTATTGACCAAGGGCGCTTGCGGGCGCTATTGGATGACGTTGTAACCGAAGTGCGGGCGCTGCACGCGGCGGACGATGCCACGCGCCAGAAACTCGAACAGGCCGCGACCGAGATCATTCAAGCGCTCCATCGTGTCGAGACGGGCGAGGAGGGCGACCGCGAATCGCTCCGCGACCGGCTCGTCGAGTTTGAGGCGTCGCACCCCAACCTGGCCGCCGTCGTGAATCGGCTGATCGACATGCTGGCCCAGATGGGCATCTAGGTGGCAGTTGCAAAACATGTAGCTGAAGTCGCCAGACTTCAGGATATGCAGCCTGACGTCAGGCGCTTTAGAGGGCGTTCCCTACAGCGCGCCCGATCCTTCGCCCTGCCGCGACGATTCGAGGTATGCCGTGAGCATGAGCTGGGCCGCCAGCTTGTCGAGCCGCTCCTTGCGGCGCTTGCTCGTGAAACCCGCCTCTTGCAGGAGCGCCTCGGCATGGGCGCTCGTGTACCGCTCGTCGAAGTATCGCACGCTCAGGCCGGTGATTTCCGCGAGCCATTTGCCAAAGTCGCGGGCCTCGACCGACTTGTGGCTTTCATTGCCGTCGGTGTGCACCGGCAAGCCGACGACGAAGCCGACCAACCGCTCGTCCGCGGCCAGTCGCATAAACCAGGCAGCATCGGCTGCCTGATCGCGGCGCGAGTAGTTCTCCAATGGACTGGCGAAGCGCTGCTCGGGGTCGGTGACGGCGACTCCGATGCGTACCGTCCCGTAGTCGATACCGGCGATGCGGCCGGTGCGGGGAAAGGGATCGGCGGAGTCCAAAGGGCACGTGGACGACATCGGGCCTCAGGGGGCTGACGCCCCCCGCTCGCCTTTTTCGGACACCCGCTCGCCATTCTTCGCTTCGCTGATCGGCACGCGCTTGTCGGCCGCGACAAAGTAGCCTTCCTTCAGGAAGCGCGCGGCGCACTGACATACGTGCTCGTCGCGGAGCATCGTCGCGTGCCAGGTCGGAACGATCAGAAAATCGCTGGCCCCGGCCAATCGCGTCTCTTCGACCGCGACAATCAGGTCGTCGTCGCCAGCCACGACGGGGTTGGATTGCGACAATTCGCCGCAGCTGCCGGCGATGATGCCAAACTCAAACGTGGGCGTGGCCAGCTGTTTTTGCACGTCTCCTTGCGGCAGGGCGAGCTGTTTGCCGCTGGGGCCGGTCACGAGGCCAAAGAGCTTGTTGTCCTTGAACAGGCGGGCGAGCTGCGCGCCGTTGTTCGGCGGGCCGAGCATGACCATCCGCTTGATGCGCGGGTCGGTCTTCCAGCGCGGCTCGGCCAGCGACGCTTCGCCCAAATAGCGGCGGACCACCAGGTTGCCCAGGCTATGGCAAACGAAATCGATCTGCTCGATGCCATCCAGGTGGCTGAGCACGCGGGCCAGCGACTGGGCGTGGTCGTCGAGCGAGCGGCGGGAACTGGCGTACGAGACGTTGATCCAGGTCGCGTCGGTGCCAGCGGTAGTTTCTTTGCCGAGCATCGCCATCGCGTCGCGCGAACGCCCTAGGCCGTGCAGCGTCACGACGGCTCGGCCCTTTAGCGGCGCCAGATCGTGCTCGCGCTTCAGCTCGTCGAGCCTGTCGCGGCACTGGTCGAACGTCCCCCACGCCATGCGAAAATCGTGCTCGTCGAGCAATCGATAGTGGCCGGTCAGCGCGTTCTGTTGAATTCGCCAGCCGCGAAAGACCAGCTCGTCGCTCCAGAACTGCACGCCCCCCATAGTCGCCGTCGGAAAGTTGAGCGGGGCAGTCGTTTCGGCAACGATCTGCGCTGGATCTTCCGCGCGAGCAGACAGACAAGTGCTGGTGATCGCGAAGGCGATGCACAGCAGTGCGAAGTTGCGGCAGTGGCGGCGAAGGCGGGTCATGTTGTCATTATCCCCATGATCCCCCGCACTGGGCAAGCTCAAGCGGCGCGGCGAATTGCCCGGTTGGCAGCCGCCGCTAGTTGGTGGATCTCGTCGCAGTTGAGCTGACGCCAGCTCGCTTGCCCCGACGCCGCGTCGGCATCCTCCTGGAAAACGAGCGTCTTGGGATGAATCATCCGCGGCACCAGCCGCCACGCCTGGGCTAGCGAATCCTGATCGATGGCGGCTGAGACGATGAGCAAATCCGTGCCGGTTAGTGCATTTGCCATGCGGAGCAGAGCCGAATAGGGATCGCCAGGAATGAGCCGCGCCATTGCGCCGGTTGCCCGCAGCTCGCGGAACGCTCGCTTGAGCGTGAGTCGCGGCTGGCTGGCAGGCCGGCTTTCGAACAGGTCGATCGCCGTGTACACCAGCGGCAGGCACTCGCGTCGCCAGGCCGCGACTTCCAAGAGCCGCTCGGTCCGGTAATGGGCCGCCTCGCCCAGGCCAATGCCCAGCTCGACGATCGTGCGGATCGGCTTGCGTCTGACGGCCCAATACAGGGTCCGATCGGCGGCCGGCTGTGCGAAATAGAGAAGATACGACGAACGTATCAGGCTGCCAACGCTCAACGCCGCATTCCTTTGCGCCGGGAGTGGGAGTCGTGATAGTCCATTGTCGGAAGGCCTCGCTCGGAGAATTCAGCCCGCGGCATTCGGCCGCTATCACTTGCCATTCGCTCAGTGCTCGTCCTTTCTGAAATCTGTAGCGATTGCGGCGACTTTGCCGGCCAGCCACGCCTTGGCCGCCGCAATTTCCCTCGCTCGAACTGGCCCGTGCAATCTCCCGTAGCACAGTGACCTACGCTTTCTCACTTCAGCCGCAGGGACGGTCGGCTGCCCGTCCCCAATTGCCCGGCTCCGGGCCCAGCGGCTGAAATCGCTCGGCGCGCGCTCTCGCGCGCCAGCGGCGGATGCTGCAATCCCGGACCGGACTCGCCCCGCTGAGCCCCGGTCATGCAGCGCCCCGAAGAGAGCTGTTTCTCCAAACGCGATTGGAAATTCGAGGCGTGCGAGGAGCGGCTGGCCTTCTCCGCCGAGCCCATCGCGTCGGCCGATTCCATCGCCGACTTCTGGATCGACTACACGCAGGCCGATCTCGACGATCACGACGGGCCAATCATTCCGCTCGCCGCCGAGGGGCACGGCTGGAACGACGTAGCCGCAGCACGCGACGGCTTCGGCCTGCGCGGCGGCCGCCAGACCGTCGCAATCATCGACAGCGGCATCGCCTACGACCACATCGCCCTGGGTGGCGGGCTGGGCAAGGCCTATCGCGTCATCGGCGGATGGGACTTCGCCGAGAACGACGCCAACCCTTACGACGACGGCCCGGCCGGCTATCACGGCACGCACGTCGCCGGCATCGTCGGAGCAAGCGACACTCGATTTCCCGGAGTCGCCCCAGACGCGGATCTCGTCGCCCTGCGCATTTTCGACGACCAGGGCCTGGGCCAATTCACCTGGGTCGAAAGCGCCCTCCGCTGGGTCCACCAGCACCGCAATGCCTTTGAGAACCCGATCACCACGGTCAACCTCTCGCTCGGCACCGACTGGAACGCGAGCACGCTCCCCAATTGGGCCACGTTCGAGGACGAGCTGAAGCAGCTCGCCGATGACGGCATCTTCATCTCGGTCGCCGCGGGCAACTCGTTCCTGGTCTATGGCACGCCCGGTCTCAGCTATCCCGCGGTCAGCCAGCATGTCACGCCCGTCGCCAGCGTCGATGCCGCCGGCAACCTGAGCCGCTTCAGCCAACGGTCGCAGCGCGTGCTCGCTGCTCCGGGCGAGCGGATCATGAGCACGCTCCCCGACCATTTCTACGGCGGCGACGGCGTCAAGAACGACTGGGGCGCCACCAGCGGCACCAGCATGGCCGCTCCCTACGTCGCCGGAGCCGCCGTCTTGATGCGCGAGGCCATGCAAAACCTCGGCCTTACCGCGATCAACCAGTCGGCTATCTACGAGCGGCTGAAAACGACCGCCGACCTGATTTACGATACGGCGACCAGCACGACTTATCGCCGCGTCAACTTGTTGCGGGCCCTCGATTCGCTCGTCGGCGTGGACGAATCGACGACAGCCGCGGATGCAAAGAATCTCGGTACGCTCGCAACCACGCAACTCGTCAGCGGCACAATCGGCCGCGTCAGCGATCAGGACTTCTTCCGATTCACTGCCGCTCAAACAGGCGTCGCGACGCTCACGCTCAATGGCTCGTCGCAGCTCGCCGCCACCTGGCAAGCAGCCGGCGGCGTCGGCCAGGTCAACGGCAACAAGCTCACGCTCAGCGTCCAGGCCGGCCAGTCGTATGTCATCGGCGTGGCCGGCGGAGGCACAACGATCGGCAAGTACTCGATCGATCTGCGGCTGGCGGCGGCCAATTCCGGCGGCGGATCGACCGTGAATAATGGGGGCGGCAACACCGGCAACAACGGCGGCGCGAGCCAGCCCGTCAACTGGGGCGCGGTCGATCAGCTTCGGAAGGATGGCGTTCATCTGGCCTCCTCCGACAACTGGTTTCAAATCACCGCCACGCGCACCGCCACGCTGACCGTCGAAGCAATGTTCCGACAATCGCAGGGCAACATCGACCTCGAAGTCTATGACGCCCAGCGGCGGCTCATCGCCACCAGCAAAACCGCCGGCAATGAGCGGATCGATATCGCGGCCGTCGGCGGCGGCACCTATTTCGTCCGCGTCCGCGGCGCCAATAGCGATGTCGATTTCCGCCTCACTAACCTCGTCGCCTTCGCCGGTTTGTCGGTTGATGTCTCTGGAACCAGCGTCGCCGACACCTTCACCTACAGCGCCGCCACGCGACAGCTTATCGTCAATGGCGTCTCCTACGGCGCACCTGCCGCTACCACGGTCCGCATCGACGGCGGCAGCGGCTATGACACCGTTACGTTCATCGGCAGTGCGGCGGCCGAAACCGCCACGCTCCGCCCCGTCTCGCTCGAACTCGTCGGCGGCGGCATTTCGGCGACTGCGGCGAGCGTCGAATCCACCCGCGTCATCGGCAATGTTCTCGATACCGCCCTCCTTTACGACTCCGCCGGCCGCGACCACCTCGATGCGTCGGTCACCTCCACCACGCTCGCCGGTCCCGGCTTTGTTTCCTCGGCCCAAGGCTTCGGCCACATCACGGTTATCGCCACCTCCGGCGGCGGCGACACCGCGCAGCTCACGGGGTCCTCGGGCAACGACACGCTCATCGTCTGGGCTGGCGTTCGCCTCTTTCAAGGCGGCGGCACGACCATCCGTGCCGAGGGCTTCGAGACACTCCGCTTCGAGGGCGGCGACGGCTTCGACCGGGTCGACTTCTACACCGCCGGCAAGCGCTCCTGGCTCGGTGGTCAAGGCGACACCGGCTGGGTCTATGCCCCCAGCTTCACGACCGAGTTTACCGACGTCGAATCACTGCTGGCCCACGTCCGGTCCAAGCACAAGCTAAGCACGGAGCTGGCCGCGCTCGACTACGTCTTTCGCAAGATCGGCGTGTGACACGCGATCCGAGCGCAAGAACAGGCGCTGGGGCGTGCTCCGGCCGATGAGGATCCCGGCGATGTCGTAACGCGGCTTCTTCACGAGCTCGCGAGGATCGAGCGGCCGCGGCTGAGGACTTTGATTCAGAAGTCGTTCCTACCTCACCCACACCAGCCCGATCGTCGGGCCGTGATAGGCCAGCTCGCCGCTGTCGTCCAGGCGCGCCGTGTCGGTCAGGATCAGGTCGGCGTTGTTGATCGCATTGTCGGGCGCCAGCGCCAAGCCGTTGATGAAGATGCCCTGATAGCCGACGCGGAAGGCACAGGTCGGCGTCATCTGCCAGTTGAGGGCCACGGTAATGTCGCCAACCCAAGCGGTCCGGTCGCGCTCGACAAATCCGCCCCCGCCGGGCGAACCAGTTTGTTGAAAGTCAGTGAGCACGGAGGTGCTGTTATTGTAGATGCCCCCTTTGATATCCACGTCAAGCCACCACCGCGTCGTTTTGAGGCACAGCGCCTGGATGCCGATCTGCACGCCGTACAAATCGTTCTCGGTGTTGACTTGCAGGTCGTTCGTCACGACGGCGGGAAACACCGCTTCGCCGACGAAGTTGAACTGCTCGTGAATCCGCAAATAGCGGAAGCCGACCAGGTAAGAGACGTCGAACGGTCCGGGCGGCATGGCGGCGTAGTAGCGGACGTTGAACTCGGCGCTTTGGAACGACGACTCGAACGCGATCGCCACCTGCGTGTTGGCGTCCAGCCCGGGGACCGCCGGATCGGCAAAGCCGGAGAGGAATGTGGAGAGATTGCCGATGCTGGCGGGAATCGGCGCGGACTCACCAGCATCTGTGAAGTCGCCATCGTCATTCAGGTCAACGCCGGGGATGCTCAGATCCGTATTCGTGACGATGGCCACATCCTGAAAGTCATACAGTCCCAGGTAGGTTCCTTCGATCCGATAGCAGTCAAAAATTCGCCGGCCGAGCGTGAACTTGCCCCCCGCATCGAACTCGGGGCGCAGGTCATTCGTGGTCAGCACCGTGGGTCCGAACGGCGTGGCCGCAGTTGGACCAACTTGGGCGATCTTGAAGCCTTCCTGGTAATCGAGCGTCAGCGGGGCGAACTCGGCCATGGCGTACCAGTCGCTCGGCCGGTGGGCCACGAAATCAACCTCGCAGGCGACCGAGTCGTGCCCGTAGGCACAGTCGACCGGGCCGTAGTCCGGAAAGACTTCATAGCCCCAAGGGAGCGGGCCGGGCCGGCAGTGGGACCAGCGGGCCCAGTTCGGAAAGTCGAAACACGGTTGGGCAACGGGCCGTCCGTAGAGCTGCCCCCAAGCAGTTGCGGGCCAAAGGGCGATGGCTCCAAAGGCGAGCACCGCCACAAGTGCCAGCACTCCCAGCCGACGAACGACGTGTGTGTCACGTGGAAGGTTGGTGTGCATGAGCCGCCTGTTCCCCTGAATAATCGCGCTGTCCGCTACGCGCGGAAAGACGCTCATAACAGGTTTCGACGGCCCGCACCGGCAGCATCACTACAACGCGTGCTTGCCGCAAATCAGGAACAGCCCGCAAAGTCTGCCTGGCTTGCCGGTTCGTGTAGGACGGATTTTCAATCCGTCCTACAGGGCGCCAGCCAGGCCGTGACCGGCTCGCCATCCTGGTCGGCGCCGCAGATCGTCAGTACGCGGGGCGATGTGGAGACTGGATTCCACGCTGGCATGGGCATGCTGGCATTTGGAGAGACTGTCTGATGTGCAAACAACTCGCCGGCCACCGCCGCCTCAAGGGAAGAAGAACCGGGCGGTGTTCCGCACCGGTTGCCCAACCACGTAAGGCCGCAGCGTGCCGTAGGCCGAGCTGCGATACACGACCGGGCGGCCGACAACAACCGGAGTGACTGCGGCCGTGCCGCCATAGTAGGTCGTCGCGGCGGGTGCATAAAGCGCGGTTGTGGGAGCGTAGTACGTCGTGACCGGCGCCACAACTGCTGGGGCGTAGTAAGTCGTTACCGGTGCGGCAACGACCGGAGCCGAATACGTGACGACAGGCGCCGCGGTCACGGTGGGCGCGTAATACGTCACGACCGGCGGCGGCGAGTAATACGTTGTCACGACGGGGCTGACAATGACTTGCGCGGCAGCCGTGGACGCGGCCAGCACAAGTAAACCGATGGCGAGGAGGGTGGTGCGTAACATGGTTCAACCTTTCCTGGTGGAGGACAGATTCCTGAGCGAACGCCTGGCCGATTCCCGGCGCAGCATCCGGACTTACAGGCACTGTGGGGCATTTCACGTGCCGCAAATCCATCGCCAATTGTACCAAAAGACTGCCTATTTTCGGTCGCTAGGGGTGCCGCAACGGGGTGGATTCCTTTGGCCCGCCGCCGAATTGCTTCCAGTACAGCACCTTGAACGGGTTCTGAGCCGGCCCGACTGCGCCTTCATTCACCAGCAGCGGCGTCACTTCGGTCCACCACTCGTCCAGCTTGCCGCGAAGTTCGTCCGCGACGGTCTGATGCTCGGCCAGGACGTTCTTCGTCTCGCCCGGATCGGCCACAAGATCAAACAATTCCCACTGCTCCCCTTGCCTTTTGGCGTTGACCAGCGTGAAGCGGCTGTTGCGGATGCTGCACGTCGAATACTTGGCGGCATTGGCCTGCCCCTTCTCCCAGCGGCCGACATGGGTCACCAGCGTGCGATCGGGCCAATCCGCCGCGGAGTCCATGAGGAGCGGCAGGAGCGAACGCCCCTCGACCTGGCCGGCGAACTGGATCGGAACCTCCGCCCCGGTGATCGCGGCCAGCGTTGGGAAGATATCGATATGGGCCGTCAATTGCTTCACGTCGCGCCCGCCGGCAAAACCCGCCGGCCAGCGCCACAGTGCCGGCACGCGCGTCCCTCCCTGATATGGCGTTCCTTTCGCGCCGCGCATGCCCGCGTTGAACGTCTGCGAGCCCGTCGCGGAGCCGTTGTCGGTCATGAAGATCACGAGCGTATCGCGCTCAATACTCCACTGCCGCAGCTTCTCCATCAGCCGGCCGAAGTTATCGTCGATGTTGGTGATCATCCCGTAGAACTTGGCGACGTTGGCGGGGACTTTGCCCGTGTACCTCGCTTCGTAGTCGGGCGGGCAATCGAGCGGAGCGTGCGGCGCGTTGGGCGTGATATAGGCGAAGAGGGGCCGCCCAGCCTCGCGCTGCTGGTCGATCCAGGCCGTCGCCTGGGCGAAGAAGACGTCGGTGCAATAGCCCTTCGTCTTCTCGAACGTGCCGTTGTGTAGAATGGCCGGATTGAAATAAGTGTTGCCCGGTGCGTCGCCGCAGCTGCCCACGTACGTCTGGCCGATGCCGCCGGCGCCGTGGATGAACACCTCGTCAAACCCGCGCCGGTTGGGCTGATGCTCGGCTTCGTCGCCGAGGTGCCATTTGCCAAAGATGCCGGTGGTGTAACCGGCCGATTTCAGCAACTGCGTCAGCGTAAACGCCTTGAGCGTCAGGCGTTCGCGCTCGTTGATCGTGTGGGTGACGCCGTTTTTGAACTCATGCCGGCCGGTCATCAGGGCCGAGCGCGTCGGGGAGCAGGTCGGGCTGACGTGAAAATCGGTGAACCGGACCGCCTGCTTGTAGAACGCGTCCAGGTGCGGCGTCTGGATGATCGGATTGCCGTGGCACGCCAGATCGCCGTAGCCCTGGTCATCGGTCATGACGAGGATCACGTTCGGCTGCCGCGCCGGCTCGGCCGAAATGGCCA
>JAKEHX010000271.1 GCA_022614795.1 Planctomycetaceae bacterium
ATTGGCTCGGCGTCGCCGCAGACGCGGATGCCTTTGGCGATCTGCTGCTCGGCGGCCCAGGTGGTGATCGGCTCTTGTTCCGCAGTCCGGCCGGCCCCGGCCAGAGCGAAACAGGCCCGGGCGACTGTTGTGCGGGGCTGGCCGGCCTCCTTGAATGCGGCAGCAATGGCGGCGTCGATGTTGGCCTTGGCGACGTCGAACCCGCAGGCGCGCGGATTGCCCGGGCCGGAAATTCCCCGCCCCAGAACCTGGTCGGTTCCATCATCGACCAGCGGCGCCAACCAGGCGACGGTTTTCGTCCCGCCCCCATCCACGCCGATCACAAGGTCGCTCATGAACCCAATGCCTCCCGCAATTGACCGCCTGCTTTGGCCAGCAATTCGCGCGCCGCGTCCGGCGAAACTTGCCGCCGCGCCGCCACGACAGCCGTCTTCAGTTCCCCATCGCAGTGGCACAGCATGCCTTCGGCTTCTTCCTCGGAAAGTCCCGTCATCATCGCGACCATCCGTCGCGTCCGCTGAATGAGCTTGGAATTAGTGGCCTTCAGATCGACCATCAAGTTGCCGTATGTCTTCCCCAAAAGCACCATCGCCCCCGTGGTCAACATGTTCAGTACCAGTTTTGTCGCGGTCCCCGCCTTCAGCCGCGTCGACCCGCTGATGATCTCCGGGCCGACGACGGGCGTGATCATCAAATCGCTCGCGGCGGCCAGAGCCGAGCCGTCGTTGCACGACAGGCCGATCGCAAAGGCGCCGACCTGCCGCGCATATTCGAGCCCGCCAATGACATACGGAGTCCGCCCGCTCGTGGCGATTCCCACGACGACATCGCTCGCGCTTAGCTTGATGCCCTGCAAATCGGCCACCGCGAATTCCGGGTGGTCCTCGGCCCCTTCGACGGCCCGCGTCAGGGCGCCATATCCCCCCGCAATCAGCCCCACGACCATTTCCGGCGGCGTGCTGAACGTCGGCGGGCACTCCGACGCATCGAGCACTCCCAGCCGCCCCGAGGTTCCCGCTCCTATGTATACGAGCCGCCCGCCCCGCCGCAGCCGACCGGCGATCACGTCGATGGCCCGCCCGATGGCCTCGATTTCGCGGCCCACGGCCTGCGGCACGAGTTCGTCCTGGGCATTCATGAGCCGGGCGATTTCCACGGCCGACAGCGTGTCGATCTTTTCGGATGCCGGATTTCTGGCCTCGGTGGTGGGCAGGGACATGCGAGCAAACATCCTTCCAGTTATTCTGATGCCACATCCATTTTAACTTCCGCCGCTTGTGTACGTCATGGATCGCCTGGGCCTGATCGACATTCTGGTGCTCGTAGCCTATCTGGCTTCCGCGATCCTTGTCGGACTCGTCCTGAGCGGCAAATCGAAAAGTCTGGAAGCTTATCTGCTGGGCGACCGGAACTTGCCGTGGTGGGCCATTTTGGGCTCGATCGTCGCCACCGAGACAAGTGCTGCGACGGTGCTCAGCGTTCCCGGTGAAGGTTACGGGCCGACGGGAATGAAGTTCCTGCAGTTGGCGCTGGGCTATATCGTCGGCCGCGCGGCAATCGTCCACTTCCTGCTGCCGCTGTACTTTCGCGGTGAACTGCAAACGGCCTATGAAGTGCTGCACGTTCGCTTTGGCGGGGCCATGCGGCAAGCGGCTTCGCTCTTGTTCCTGGTGGCGCGAAATGTGGGCGATGGCTTGCGGCTGCTATTGGCGGCGGTCGTGCTGGAGAAACTGCTCGGCCTGTCCGACGAGTGGCAATGGATGGGGATGGATGCATTCGTCCTCAGCGCGCTCGTGATGGGCGTCGTCTCGACGATCTACACTTTCGTCGGCGGCATGCGGTCGGTGATCTGGAACGACTGCATCCAGTTTGCCGTTTATGTCCTGGGCGGCGTCCTGGCGATGGTGGTGATCGCCTACAACGTCTCCGGCGGGTTCGGCCAAATCTGGCAATTCGCCATCGAGCACGACAAGCTGCGGATGATCGCCTTGGCTCCGCCCGAGGGCGATCCTCGTCCTTGGTGGGTCTGGTTGCTCGCCGAGCCATACACGCTGTGGGCAGGCGTCATCGGCGGTGCGGTCCTGACGCTGGGCACGCACGGCACCGATCATTCGATGGTCCAGCGCTATCTGAGCGCACGCAGCCAGGCCGACGCCAGCCGGGCCCTCCTCGCCAGCGGCGTCGTCGTATTCGTGCAATTCGCCATGTTCCTGTTCATCGGCGTCTCTTTGGCCTGCTATTTCGATCAACATTCGGCCAGCGGGCTCAAGAAGGACGAAGTCTTCGCCCATTTCATCGTCAACGAGTTTCCGCGCAACACGGGGCTGATCGGCCTGATGCTGGCGGCCATTCTGGCCTCGAATCTCTCCAGCTCGCTGAGCGCTTCGGCTGCCGCGGTGGTGCACGACTTCTACCTCCCGGCATGTCGCAGAACAACCGACCCCGAGCGCCTGCTATGGCTCACGAGGTGGCTAACCGTCGTGTTCGGCACGGTGCAAATCGCCATCGGCATCGGCGCCCGTTCGCTTTATGAGCGCGACACGACCGTCGTCACTAGCGCCCTGACCGTGGCCGGCTTTGCCTTCGGCCTGCTGCTGGGCGTCTTTGCGCTGGGCGTATTCACCCGCCGCGCCGGCCAGTGGGACGCACTCGTCGGTGCGGTCGCTGGCTTTGGCCTGCTTGTGTACCTTCAGTTCCTGTCCCCCGCTTCGCTGAAGGTCGCGTTTCCCTGGTTTGCTCTGATTGGAGCGGGCACGACTTTCGTTGTTGGTTTCCTTGCATCATACGTCCATCCTGCCCACGGAGCCAAAACTTGACTGCCCCTTGTCTCCCATCCGTGTTTGATCCATGTTTCACCCGTGGCCACCTGTTTGCCGTCGGCCTCAGCCTGGTAGTCGCCTCGACCGCCGCCGCCGGTTTGCCCCACGCCGAGCCGGCAGCCGTGGGGATGGACGCGGCACACCTCGCGCGAATCGACCAGATCGTCGCGGAAGGTCTGGCCGAGAAGCGCATGCCCGGCTGCGTCGTGTGCATTGGCCGCCGCGGCAAGATCGTGCTGCTCAAGGCCTATGGAAACAAGCAGCGCGAGCCGAGTGAGTTGCCGATGACGACCGATACGGTCTTCGACATGGCCTCGATCACCAAGCCGGTTGCCACGGCCACGAGCGTGATGATCCTCGTCGAGCGCGGCCAGCTCAAGCTGAACCAGCGAGTGTCGTCGGTGATTCCCGAGTTCGCTGCCAACGGCAAAGAAGAAATCACCGTGTTCGATTTACTGACGCACCAGAGCGGTCTGTTGCCCGATAACAAGGTCGCCGATTACGAAGACGGCCCCGACAAGGCCTTGGAGCGAATTTGTGCTCTCGATTTGCAGGCCCCCACCGGAACGAAGTTCATCTATTCCGACGTCAACTACATCCTGCTCGGCGAGCTCGTGCGCCGGGTGAGCGGCAAGTCGGTCCACGAATTTTCCCAGGAGAATATTTTCCAGCCGCTGGGGATGCGCGAAACCGGCTACCTGCCTCGCAAGGAGCTGAAATCACGAGCCGCTCCGACCGAGCAGCGCGAAGGCCGCTGGATGCAGGGCGAGGTCCACGATCCGCGAGCGTATCTGCTGGGCGGAGTCGCGGGACATGCCGGTCTGTTCTCGACGGCCGAGGACATCGCCATCTACGCCCAAATGATGATCCAGCAGGGCGAATTTGGCGGCCAGCGGATTCTCGCGCCGCGCACCGTGGCGACCATGACCCGCGGCTACCGGCTGCTTGGCGGCTCGCGGAGCACCATGGAGGGCGTGCCTGCCAATCCGCCCGTCTTTCTGCGCGGACTCGGCTGGGACAAACGGTCGGGCTATTCGATCAATCGCGGGGAGCTGCTCTCCGATTCGGCCTTCGGTCACGGCGGGTTCACCGGGACGGTCTTGTGGATCGATCCGGATCTCGAGCTGTTCGTGATTTTCCTCAGCAACCGCGTCCATCCCGACGGCAAGGGACTGGTGAATCCGCTCGCCGGACGAATCGGTACCGTTGCGGCGGGGGCGATTCGCGATGCATCGACCCCGGCTCGGCCGCCCCGAGAGGTGCTCACCGGCATCGACGTGCTTGTCAAGGGCAACTTCCGCCAACTCGCCGGCCGCAAGCTCGGACTGATCACCAACCACACCGGCAAAAGCCGAGACGGGCAAAGCACCGTGAAGCTGCTGCACGAGGCCAAGGGCGTACAGCTTGCGGCGCTCTTTAGCCCCGAGCACGGATTCGAAGGGAAGCTCGACATCTCGAAAATCGGCGACGCCCAGGACGCGGCTACGGGGCTCAAAGTCTTCAGCCTCTACGGCGAAACCCGCAAACCGACCGCCGCGATGCTCGAGCCCATCGACACGCTGGTCTTCGACATTCAGGACATCGGGGCCCGGTTCTACACCTATGTCTCGACGATGGGCGAGGCGATGCAAGCAGCCGCTGAGCACAAAAAGCGATTCGTAGTGCTCGACCGGCCCAATCCGATCGGCGGCCTGGCGGTCGCCGGGCCGATGCTCGACCCGGGCAAGGAGTCGTTTGTCGGCTTCCACCGACTGCCGGTGCGGCACGGCATGACCATCGGCGAACTGGCCCGGCTCTTCAAGGCGGAGTTGAAGCTGGATTTGGAGCTGGAGGTCATCGCGTGTGAAGGCTGGCGGCGGGCGGACGCGTGGGATGCGACCGGGCTGACCTGGATCAATCCGTCTCCCAACATGCGGAGCCTGACTCAGGCATTCCTGTATCCGGGAATTGGCCTGCTGGAGACGACGAACCTCTCGGTCGGCCGTGGAACTGACACGCCATTTGAGGTGATTGGTGCGCCGTGGCTCGACGGCCGGAAGGTGGCCGCGGAACTGGCCGCCCAGGGACTTGCCGGCGTGACCTTCGTCCCAATCGAGTTCACGCCCACGGGCAGCAAGTTCGCTAACGAGAAGTGCGGCGGGATCAACATCGCCATCACCGACCGGAATCGGTTTGAGCCGCTGCGCACCGGCTTGGCCATTGCCGCCGCCCTGCGGGAGCTTTATCCGGACGTGTGGGAAGCGAAGTCGTATTTGCGATTGCTGGGCAATGAGAAGACTTTGCAAGCAGTGCTGGACGGCAAATCAGCGGACGAAATTCTGGAAGTGGCTCGTGAAGGGGTGAACGATTTCCAGCGGCGGAGATTGACTTTTTTGTTGTATGAGTAGCGGAGAACGGGAGAGATGGAGAGACAGCGAGACGGCGAGAAGGAGACACAGAGAGACAAAGGTCCGGGCGTTGATCCCTCCGTCTCTCCGTCCCTCCGTCGCTCCGTCCCTCCGTCTTTTCCTCACACCCGGCTCGGTCTCGAAGTTTGCCTGGACAATCCACCGGACGCACTCCGCGGCGCCCGCTTCGGCCTGCTGATGAATCAGGCTTCGGTGGACAGCCGGCCGCGATACGCCTGCGATTTACTAGCGGCAGCCTTTCCCGACCAGCTCAAGGCCCTCTTCTCGCCGCAGCACGGCCTGTGGGGCGAGGAGCAGGCCAACATGATCGAGTCGGCCCACAGCCGCTACGAGCCGCTCGATCTGCCGGTCTACAGCCTTTATAGCGAAACCCGCCGGCCGACGCCCGCCATGCTTCGCGGCCTGGATTGCCTGGTCGTCGATTTGCAGGACGTGGGAACGCGGGTTTACACATTCATATGGACGGTGCAGCAATGCCTGCTCGCCTGCGCCGCGGCCGGCGTGCGCGTGGTCATCCTGGACCGGCCCAACCCGCTGGGCGGACACATTGTCGAAGGGCCGATGCTCGATCCCCCGTATCAGAGCTTCGTGGGTGGCTGGCCGATTCCCTTGCGGCATGGCCTGACGCTGGGTGAATTGGCGCTGCTCATCAACGACGAGCAGCAGATCGGGGGAAAGATCGATGTGGTCCCCATGGAAGGCTGGCGGCGCGAGATGCTGTGGAGCGATCTTTCCCCCGTAGGACAAGCGTCCCGCTTGTCTAGACCGGCTGGGCAAGCGTCGCCGACGAATTCGGAACCACAGGACAAGCGAGACGCTTGTCCTACAAGCCGCCCTTGGATCTGGCCCTCCCCCAATATGCCGCGGGTCGAAACGGCGCTGCTCTATCCGGGCCAGGTGCTGCTCGAAGGGACGAACGTCTCGGAAGGCCGCGGCACGACGCTCCCCTTCGAGGTTGCGGGAGCGCCGTTCATCGACCCCCATCGCCTCGTAGCGGAACTGGAGCAATACGATCACCCTGGACTGACGCTGCGCCCCATCCGTTTCGTCCCGACGTTCGACAAGTGGCAAGGCCAGCCCTGCGGCGGCGGCGCCTTCCACATCATCGATCCACGGGCCGTCCGCTCGGTCGCGACGAGCGTGGCCCTGCTGGCCGCCGCGCGCAAGCTCTATCCCCGCGACTTCGCCTGGCTGCCCCCGCCGTATGAATACGAACATATCAATCTCCCGATCGACATCCTCTTTGGCTCGCCCCGGCTTCGCGAGCGGCTGGCCAACAGCGAGCCCCTCGTGCCCGCGGAGATTGGCGAGCTGACCGCCTTCGACCAGGCCGCCTGGCATCGCAGGACCACTCGTTTCCGTCTTTACTAACCCGAAGCGTCAGCGAGGATGAAGAGGTGGCCTCGCTGACGCTTCGGGTTAGTAAATCAATGCCCGCGAACCTGCTCCCGCCAGCTCGCATCTTCCTGTTTATGCACGACGACAAGCGCTTCCTCCGCAAGCTCAAACGCCAGGTCAAGAAGGCTGGAAACCGTAAGCGCCGGCGCTATCTCAAAGACATCGACGCGGCGGCCGACGACTTCGAATTTGGCCGCGAGCGGACCGACGTCATGAACGAGCCGCGCAAGCCAAGAAAGAGCCCCGGCACGTAGTCGCCCGCGCGGAATAACCCCTACGACCGTCATAGTCGCCTTTCGCTCCGCGAAAGGACGCCCTTTCGCGGAGCGAAAGGCGACTCTCTCCGGTCGGGCGAACTCTACGATTCGTTTGATGCCAAAACGCAACGTTCGTTGCCGCTTCTGAACATCTCCCGGCGTCGCCATTTGCTCCCTGCGCGGCGCAAACCGTGTCGCGACAAGTACTTGGCCTCCCAGAGACGATTGGCAAAGGGAGCGCGGCATCGACCTTGCAAACGCCTCATCCCACGCACGCTGCTGCTCGCCCGCATTCGCATCCTCGGAGCCCGCATGCTGATGGCCAAGAACTTGAAGAAGCCCGCCTCCCCTCAGCGCAAGTTCAACCAGGGAAAGATCAATGGCCACGGCCTTGATCGCGACCAGCGAGCCGGCGGTGACGAAGTCGAGACTGACGCGGCAGCCGAGC
>JAKEHX010000272.1 GCA_022614795.1 Planctomycetaceae bacterium
AATGAAGCCTGGCCGTTTGCTTGGCGCTGCGTGGCTGCTCACATGTGGTCTCGGGTCGGCGAATGCAGCCGAGTTCGACTATTCCAGACTCGCCGCCATTGCCCCGCGGATGCAGCAGTTTGTGGACGAGGGCGCCGTGGCCGGGGCCGTCGTGGTGGTCGGCAACGCCGGCGGCGTCGCGTACCTCGAACCCGTAGGCTTTCAGAATCTGGAATCGAAGCAACCCATGCCGAGGAATGCTGTCTTTCGCATCGCGTCGATGACGAAGCCGATCACGGCAATCGGCATCATGATCCTCCAGGACGAGGGGAAGCTGTCGGTCGAGGACACGGTCGAGAAGCACCTGCCGGAGTTCAAAGGGCAGATGCTGGTGGAAAGGCGCGAGAGGGACCGCGTCACGCTCACCAAACCGCCGCGGCCCATCACGATCCGCGATCTCTTGACACATACCTCCGGCCTGCCGGGCGGCTTTCCGGCGGGATACTCCGACCTTTATTTCACCCGGAATCACACGCTGGCCGAAGCGACCATCGCCCAGTCGCAGCGGCCGCTCGACTTTGAGCCGGGCTCGAAATGGTCCTATTGCAACGCCGGCATCGACACGCTCGGCCGGATCATCGAAGTCACCAGCGGCCAGCCGTATGAGGATTTTCTGCGGGACCGCGTCTTTATGCCCCTGGAGATGAACGACACGGCCTTCTATCCGGACGAAAATCAGCTCTCCCGCTTGGCGGGGCTGTACGGCGAGAAGGAAAAAAGCTCGTCTTTGCCGACTACGTGCTCATTGGCCCGACCAAGAATGCCAGACACCCGATTCCCGCTGGCGGGCTGTTCTCGACCGGCGGCGACCTGGCACAACTCTATCAGGCGATGCTTAACGGCGGCGTGTACGACGTCACAAAACTCGGCGACAAGCGCATCCTCAGCGAAGCCGCCGCCAAGCAGATGACCACCCTGCAAACGGGCGATCTCCAGTGCGGCTTTACGCCCGGCATGGGTTTTGGCTTTGGCTGGGCGGTCGTCAAGGAGCCGCAAGGGGTACATGCCATGCTCAGCAAGGGAACGTATGGCCACGGCGGGGCGTTCGGCACGCAGGGCTGGATTGACCCGGGACAGAACCTGTTCGTGATCCTGCTCATCCAGCGAACCGGCCTCCCCAACGCCGACGCGAGTGACCTGCGGAAAGAGCTGCAACGGCTGGCAGTCGAGGCGATCAAGCGGTAGGCTCTGGCGGGTGATGGATTCATTCTGGTCGCTGATGCCGTTTGATAAGGCCCAGTTTGCGCTGGGCCTTGTCGTGCTCTTGTTAGCCTTGCTGGCGTTCAGCACACTCGCCCCCGACATTATCTTGATCATGGGCGTCGTGGTGCTCCTGGTCTTGGGCGTGATCGGTCCCGGCGACGCGCTGGCGGGCCTGTCGAACGAAGGGCTGGCCGCCGTCGGGGTGCTCTATGTGGTTGGCGCGGGGGTGCGCGAAACGGGGGGCGTCGATTGGATCGCCAAAAGCCTGTTTGGCCGGCCCAAGTCGCTGCTTGGGGCGCTCGTGCGGATCGTCTTTCCGACAATGGCGCTCTCGGCGTTCATGAACAACACGCCGGTTGTGGCGATGCTCTTGCCGGCGGTCGGCGATTTCGCCAAGACGAACCGCCTCGCGCCGTCGAAGCTGATGATTCCGCTCAGCTACGCTGCGATTCTCGGCGGCACGATGACGCTGATCGGAACGAGCACGAACATCGTCGTGCAGGGGATGGTGATCAAGACGCTCGGCGAATCGAACAAACTGGGGATGTTCGACATCACTTGGGTCGGCGTGCCGGCGGCCCTCGTGGGCGGCATTTACGTCGTGCTGGCGGCCCGCTATCTATTGCCCGACCGCCGCCCGGCCCTGAGCACGCAGGACGACCCCAAAGAATATACCGTCGAGATGCAGGTGGCCGCCGACAGCGCGCTCGTCGGCCAATCGATCGAACAGGCCGGCTTGCGGCATTTGCCGGGGCTGTTTCTGGCCGAAATCGACCGCGACGGCAACTCGATTCCCGCCGTTTCGCCCCGCGAGGTGCTGCGGGCCGGCGACCGGCTCTTGTTCGTCGGCGTGGTCGAATCGATCGTCGAATTGCAGCGGATTCGCGGCCTGGTGCCGGCGACCGACGACGTGTTTCACCTCAAGACGCCGCGGCCGCAGCGGTGTCTGATCGAGGCGGTCGTCTCGAATACCTGCCCGCTCATCGGCCAGACGATTCGCGAGTCGCGCTTCCGCACGCACTACAACGCCGTGGTCGTCGCCGTCGCCCGCAACGGCCAGCGGCTGCATCAGAAGATCGGCGACATCGTGGTCCACGCGGGCGACGTGCTCCTGGTCGAGGCGCACCCGTCGTTTGCCGACCAGCAGCGCAGCAGCCGCGACTTTTTCCTTGTCAGCAAGGTCGAGCAGTCGAGCCCGCCCAAGCACGAATTGGCGCTATTGGCCGTGGGCATCCTCGTGGCGATGGTGCTCTTGATCTCGGGAAGGGACCTCTTGGAAGTCGCGGCCAGCGCGGTGCCGGTGCTCTTGCCGGCGGTCCAGTGGTGCCCGTCGTTTTCGGTGCTCTTAGCGGCGCTCCTGGCCGCGGCGGCCATGCTGCTGACCCGCTGCGTATCGCTCGAAACGGCCCGCAAGAGCATCGATTGGGACGTGCTGCTGGCCATTGCGGCGTCGTTCGCGTTGGGAGCAGCCCTCGACAAGACTGGGGCGGCCAAAATGATCGCCGATCAGACGACCACGCTGGCCGGGGGAAGTCCCTGGATTTCGCTCGCGCTCATCTACTTGATCACGCTGGTCGTCACCGAGCTGATCACCAACAACGCAGCCGCGGCCCTCATGTTCCCATTTGCCATCGCCACGGCCAGCAAACTCGACGTCAACTACATGCCGTTCGTCATT
>JAKEHX010000273.1 GCA_022614795.1 Planctomycetaceae bacterium
CGGCAGCGTAGTCGTCGCGCACTCCTGTTGCCGAGCCGCAGAAGACGCACAACGAGCGAATCGTACCGGGCATTGGGGCAATCTACTGCGCGGGACCTCAATGACGTTAGGGGCCTCGCCATCATCCTCGTCCTCGAAAGAGAGAGCAACACGCCCAACGGGCCAAACAGTCCCAACCGAGATTCGCAGCCCTTAATGAGCTTTTACCGTATCCCGAGGACGACGACGACGACGAGGACGACGCTATAATCTCGACAAAACCTCACGAGCCGAGTACCTCATGTCGCCCCTCTGGACCGAAATCGATCAGCACCTGGCCAACATCTACGTTGGTCCCGACGAGGCCCTCGACGCCGCGCTGGCGGCCAGTGCCGCGGCTGGGCTGCCGGCGATCAACGTGACGCCAACCCAGGGCAAGTTGCTGCATTTGCTGGCCCGCTTGCTGGGGGCGAAGAACATCCTGGAAATCGGCACGCTCGGCGGCTACAGCACGATCTGGCTGGCCCGCGCACTAGCCCCCGGCGGCCGGCTGATCACGCTCGAAGCCGATCCCAAATGTGCCTCGATTGCTTTCGAAAACCTGGCTCGCGCGGGCCTGGGCAGCGTCGAGCTCCGCCTCGGCCAGGCGCTGGACACGCTGCCGGTGCTCGCGGAAGAGGGGCGCGATTCCTTTGACCTGATCTTTATCGACGCGGACAAAGAGAATACGCCCGCCTATTTTGAGTGGGCGCTTAAGCTGGCGCGGCCCGGGAGCCTGATCGTGGTCGATAACGTTGTCCGGAGCGGCGCAGTCCTGAGCCCCGAAAGCAGCGACGCGAGCGTGCAGGGTATTCGGCGATTTCACGATCTGGTTGCCGCCCAGCAGCGCGCCCGTGAGCCACGCTATAGCGCCACCGCCATTCAGACCGTCGGCAGCAAGGGGCACGATGGATTTGCGCTGGTCCTGGTAAATTCGTCCTGATGAATTGACCGCGACTCATTCAACTATGGCGAATGATTCGCCAGATTCGTGGGTGTTGCGGCCTTGATCAACTCGATCCGGCAGTGGGGCAGTTCGCGCCGCAGACGGGCGATGCCTTGATCCGAAATCGCCGTCCCTTCGAGCGTGACCAGTTGGAGGTCGGTCAGGTGACAAATATGTTCCACCGCGGCATCGGTATAGATCGGGCCAACGAGCGAAAGCCTCGTGGCGCGATGAAAAATGCGCACTCCCAGCGCTTCAGCAGGACGCCGCAGCCAGGCCGGACCAATCCACTCGACCGTCACGCGGCCGCTACTTTCCGACGGTCAGAGGAAGATCGGCAACTGGCCTTGCACGTGGATTATCGCTCCAAGTCCGCGCAGCCCTTCCAAACCGCGCTCCTGAGCCCGCGACTCCATTGCCTCCCTCCCCACGCGCGAGGCAATCGCACAAAAGGCCACAAACACAAACAAGCTCCGCAAACTCCAGCGGGTCATGAGGCGCCTCCGCGCTTGATTCCCGTGGAAGTACGCCACCCGCGCACTGCTGGTTCGCCAATCAAACGTTCGTTGTTACACGGCGCGGCCGGGCGGATGTGCTCACCCATGATCCGGCCCGGGCTACGGCAGAACCAGCTCGAGCTGCTCTTCCGCCACGAGCGAATCGCCGGTCCGCTGGGCAGTCGCGCGCACGACCAGCGGCATATTGAGCGGGCCAGGTGCTGGGCCGAGCTTCACGACCAGCGTGGCCTGATCCGAATCCGCGGGGACGATGGCCGGCTCGGCGGCGATGTCGCGCATGTGACGCGGCACGACCAGCTCGACCTGCACCGGCGATGCCACCGAGCTGTCGCGCCGGATTGCGACCGGAATCCGCAGCTCGCTGCTGGGCTCAATCGCATATGCCTTCCGCGCCAGCGAAATCCGCATCGCGGCGGCCGTCACCACGGCTATGAGCTGCTCGTTCTGTTCGCGGGTCGTGAAACAGACTTTGTGCCGCGTGCCGGCGGCGTCGGCCAATTCGCCCGTCAGCATCAGATTGCTGCGACTGGTGCGGCCGAGCTCCATCCAGGGAGGCAGCGACAACGGATACTCGAACTGCGACTCGCCGGCGGGAACCGTGACGACCGGCCCGGTCACTCCCTGCAAGTGCCGGCCTTGGCGGTCGGCAAGCTGGGCGACCAGCGGCCCCGCAAAGCCGCCGCGGTCGATCGAATATGGCTTGCGCAGTACGCCACCCCGCGGAGCATAGACGAAGCTGTATTCGGCCGTGAACTTGAACGGAGTCGGCAGCGTGACCGCCAGCCGGCAAGGAACCGGCTCACCGTGGCCAAAGCCATCCTTCTGGCCGGCCCAGACGGCAAGTTGCTCAGTGCCGCGACCGTCGATCCGGCCGACGATCTTCAGATTGGCGCTGGTCACCGGCGTGCCCGCAGCACACTTGAAAGTTAGCGCAGCCTTCGAGGCGTTTGGAAGAAGCTGCACGTCCTCACACGTGACACCCGCGGGCAGGCCGTCCACGTGTAGCGTCAGCGTCTTCCACTGGCCAGCAACACCGCGCCGCTCGATGAGCACGTCGAGCTTTTTCTCAGTGCCCACATCGATCGCCAGGGCGTCGGGCACAAGGATGCGCACATCAGCGATCGGCTCGGCGGCCTGCATGCGATAGGCGAATTGCGGGCCGCCGCGGCGGGCGAACCTCTCGCGGATTTCGACGACGTACTTCCCATCAGCCGGCGGCGAGAAGGTGAAAGAAAGAACGCCTTCGCCGGCGGACGCCTCATCGGCCTGAGCAAGCTGTTTGCCGCTCTCGTCGCGAATCGTCAGCACCGGCAGCAGGGGAGAACCCAAGCGGGCCGTGCGGACTTCGAACACAACCGGCTTTCCCTTGGTAAGCTGCACTTGCCAGGCGTCGATATCGCCCGGCACTTGAATACGGCCATTCAAAACGAGCGGCAAAGCGACCGCTTTCGCGTGCTCGGCGGTGTCATTTGGCTCGGACTCCAGTTCTTCGGGCAAGTCACTGACATCGAAGCGGACTGGATTGGTGCGGCCGGCTTTCGTTTCAAAAGCCTGCTCGATCAGGCCGGCGGTTACGTCCGGCATCGCCAACTCGATCGCCCCGCCATCGATCGCCTGGCCGATAGTATCCAGCCGCACTTTGCTGCCGCGCCGGCCTCCAAGCGGATAGACATGGTCGATCCACGGGCCGGCGGTCACAGTGAGCCGATAGACGTAGTGCTGGAGTCCGCCGGCGGCCACGTCGGCAATGCGCACGCCGTAGCGGCCGCTGGCCGGAGCGACAAAGCGGACGCGCGCGTCGGACAGCGCCGCGCCGGTGCTCTCGGCCAGCACGCGGCCGCTCGCGTCCGTAGCCTCCAGGCGGGCAACCAGCGGCGATCCCAGCTCGCGCGCGCTGACCGCGCAAGTGATCGACTGGCCCGCCTCGGCGTCAAACGTCCATAGATCGCTGTCCTCGCGCGGAAAGATGCGGCCGTTGATCGTCACAGGCAGAGCAACTTGTACCGGAATCGCTTCGCCGTCGGTTTCCTCTTCGACGACTTCCGGCAAATCGCCGACGACGAACACCAGCGGCGAGGTCACGCCCTGGGCGCTCGTGCAGCGCCACCAGCGCTTTCCGAGCGGCGCGTCGGCGGCAACCTGCACCTGGCCCGCGTAATCCCGCGGATAGTCCTCCGCCTGCTGGCTGGCTGGCTGCCGGATGAGCGGGCCCTCGAACCAGAGCGTTTCGCCGCGCGTGAGATGACCCGCCGCGGTCACGCCCGGCCCGAGCATTTCCCACGCGCACTGGTCGTGGAGGAAGTGGCCGCCGACCTTGATGCTCGCAGTCGTGCCGCGCTGCCCGCCTGCCGGGAAGATGTACGAGGCATGCGGCGGCTCGGCATGTGCGCTTAGCGCAGCAAGCCACGCCAGGGCAAGCACGATCGGTGGGCAGGCTCGACTCATAACAGCGCGACTGTTTCCATTTACAACAGCCCCCGAATCACCTTGCCGTTATTGACAATCTTCACCGGCCGCCCTTCGGGAGTGTGGAATTCTTCGCTGGGGTCGATGCCCACCAGGTGCGAGATCGTGGCGAAGAGGTCCTCCGGTCCGTGCGGCGCATCAGCCGGCCGCTCGGCCCGCTCATCGCTGGCCCCCAGGACGCGTCCTCCCTCCACGCCGCCGCCGGCCAGCAGCACCGTGAACGAGGGGCCCCAGTGGTCGCGGCCCGCGTTCTTGTTGATGCGCGGCGTGCGGCCGAATTCGCCGGTCACCAGCACCAGCGTCTTGGCGAGCAGGCTGCGGTCGGCCAGGTCGCGAAGCAGCGTCGCAACCGCCGGATCGAGCTGCGGCAGGAGCTGGTTCTTCAGCGTCGTGAAATTGCCGTCGTGCGTGTCCCAGTTGCTGTGTTCGATCGTCACACACCTCACCCCCGCCTCGACCAGCCGGCGGGCCATGAGGCACGACTGCCCCAGCGTGTGCCGGCCGTATTCATTGCGGAGCTTGTCCGGCTCGGCGTGGATGTTGAACGCCTGCTTGGCGGCCGGCGAGAGCATCAGGTCCATCGCCCGCTGCTGGAAGACGCTCGCGGATTTTGCCCGGCTGTTGGCCTGGACCTCGGCCGACTGATGGAGCTGATCGACGCGGCGGAGCAGCTCGCGGCGGGCCGCCAGCCGATCGGCCGGCAGGCTAATCGGCGGCATCATATCGGGAACCGAGAAATCAGGCGCGCTGGGATCGGCCTCGACGGAGAGCGGGGCGCAGGTCGCCCCCAGATACGCGGCGCCGGCGCTATTGTGCGTTTGCGGCAGGCAAACATAAGGAGGCACCGCGGCGGCACTGCGGGCAGCGCCCTGAGGTCCGAGCTTCTTGCTGATGATCGAGCCCAGGCTCGGCCGGACGTTGTTCGGGTTGAGGCTCGGGTTAAAGCCCGCCTGCGGGAAATAGCCGGTCAGCATGTAGTGATCGGCCGGCCCATGGTCGCTGTTCTTGTGCCAAAAGCCGCGGAGCAGCGCCGCTTTGTCGAGCTGCCCGGCAAGTTTGGGCAACAGGTCGCAGATCTGCAAGCCGGGGACGCTGGTCGGAGCCGGGTCGAACTCGCCGCGAAACTCAGCCGGAGCCCCCGGCTTCATGTCGAGCGTATCGATAGTGCTCAGGCCGCCCTTGAGGAACACGTAGATCACCGAGACGCCGCGGTCCTTGGCCGCCTGGCCAGCCGCCGCCTCCGCCTTGAGCAGCCGCGGCAGCGAGAGCGATGCGCCGAACAGTCCGGTCAGCCCCAGCCGCACAAAGTCGCGCCGGACGATCCCGTCACAAAATGTCGAATGCGTCATCGATCGACCTCCGGCAGGAGCTAATGATTGAACACAAACTCCAGCGAGTTCAGCATCGTCCACACCAGGTCCTCGGCACTCGCGCGCCGGTCGGCTGCCCCATGTCTCGTCACATGTTCCACGGCGACCCGTCGTTCGGCGTCGGTCGGCAGTCGGCTAAACACGGTCAGATACAGCTCATCGGCCAGCCGGGCGTTGTCGGGCTCTTGTTGCACGAGGCGGGCAACGCGCCCCGCATCGTGCCGCAGCTTGCCGTCGATCCGCTCGGAATTCAACAGGTGCAACACCTGGGCCACGCTCGGTTCGACCACGCGCTCGCACTCACAGGCAGTTTCGCGAACAGGCCGGCCAAAGAGCCGCAGGAAGTAATGCTCGACCTGACTGTCCCAGAGCTGGATGGCCCGCGTCCCGAGAGGAGCACCGTCAAATTTTTCGCTCACGCCGGTGACCTGCGACACGGCATCGAGCAGCACTTCCGCATCCAGCCGCTTGAGGAGGGCCCGCGAATAGTTCTGCTCGTCGCGGGCGCTCGTTTCGTTGGGCCG
>JAKEHX010000274.1 GCA_022614795.1 Planctomycetaceae bacterium
AGCGAATCGTACAAGGGGAGGACTCCTCATCCAGATCACGAGGCGGGCATTTGAAGTATTGCCAGTGCACCAACCAAGCCAGGGGCATCCGCGTCGCGGAGGGCCAACATTAATTGCCTGGGGCTGGGTGCGTCGGGCATGGGGCTATCAACAAACAATCGAAATGTGCGGCTTCTGGCGGGCATCAACGCACCGCCCACCAGAACTTCGCACGAAGTTTACAAATGGATGGTTCAAAAATCGTCGCTGCCGCCCGGCTGCCAAAAGTTCGTTCCAAGTCTAACACCATCTGCGCGCAAGTTGTTGATGGACAACCACTTGGCAAGAAATTACAGTTACGCGAAATTTTGGCGGGCGGTCACTCTTTCCCAAAGCATCCAGCTTTACTGCGTCAACTCGCGTCGTATCTGGGCCCTAGCGAGCACCACCGACTGAGCATCAATGCGGCTACAGGAAAGGCCAGCGGTCCTGCTTGGCCCAACGACCTCGTTCTACGAACGAAAGGGGCGCAATCACCAAACACTGTCACTGCGACCCTGTTCCGGTCGTTGACCGATCTGCACAAGCGACGTTCCGCAATGGTTGGGTGGGAAGGGTTACGTCGTGGCTGAGGATCGGCTACGCCAATTCTAACCAGACACCACGTGTGGTCCAGAGTTTCGCCCGAAAAAAGTCCAGGGCCGCCATTCCGTCTCCCGTCCAGCAATTGCCGCGGTACACCGCAATAAGTGGGGGCAAGCGAAGTCGCGATTTGCCAGCATTCGCCGCTTGTGACGCCCATACACGAGCAGTAGCATACGGTCGGCGGTTGACCACCCAAGAATACAGCAGTCAGCAACTGGCATTTAATCCTTCAACTAGGAACCTCTTCGCAAACCTATGTCTGGCGTGGACTTACACGATCGGGTAGCAGTTGTCACCGGTGCCAGCTTGGGGATCGGTCGGGCTACGGCAATAGCCCTTGGCAAAGCGGGGGCCAATGTCGTCGTCAACTATCGGTCGAATCGTGACAAGGCCCAGGAGGTTGTCAACCTCATCGAAGAGGCGGGTTCGACGGCGGTCGCTGCCCAGGGTGACGTAGCGGACCTGAAGGCCGTGGAGGACCTCGTTTCGTTGGCGGTAAACCGATTCGGCAAGCTCGACATTGCGGTCAGCAACGCCGCCTATAGCGACCGCGAATTCTTCTACGAAGCCGACATGGCCGGCTTTCGGCGGACGGTGGACGTAACCATGTGGGGGGCCTTTCACCTGATGCGGGCCGCCTCGCAACAGATGATTCGCCAGGCGAGCGGCGGGGCAATCGTGCTGGTCAGCTCGCCTCATGCATTCATACCGGCCCCACGAGCGATGGCCTATAACATGTCGAAAGCCGCCATCGAACACGCCGCCCGCACCGCCGCGATTGAAGTTGCCCAGTTCAAAATCCGCATCAACATCGTCCAGCCCGGGTGGACTGACACGCCCGGCGAGCTCAAATTCGCCAGCCGCGAAACACTCGATACCGCCGGGGCCAAGATTCCGCTCGGCCGCCTGGGTACGCCTGAGGAGATGGCTGACGGAATCTTGTTCCTTTGCGATCCAAAACATAGTTACCTGACCGGCGCCGCCTTGCTCATCGACGGTGGGATCAGCCTGCCCTGGTGGGCCAATCGGGGATCGGCCGCGCCGGGCTAGCGCCCGAACGTTTCAGGTTCCAAGTTCCAGGTTTCAAGTTGAGCGGAGTTTGAATAACTTGGAACTTGAAACCTGGAACTTTAAACCAGGAACCTGCGTATTCGACGCATGTCCGCTCAATACCTTCTTCCGTGTGCCTGCGGACAAAAAGTCCGGGTCGAGCCGGCTCAGGCCGGTGGCCAGGTCGCTTGTGCCTGCGGTGCGAAGTTGTATGTCCCCACGCTCCGCGGACTGCGGCAGCTCGAAGCCGCTCCGCCCGATAAATCTGTCCGCAGTGCAGGCCGCCAATGGGGCCCCGTCCGCGGCGCGATGTTTTCGATTGGATTGCTCGTCACGGTGATTTCGCTCTTGGTCCTGGCGTACACCTATCTGCAATTTGCGGCGGCCTCGGATTGGACCCAGGACCAGACGCCGCTGATCCATGAGGCAGAAGGGCAGGCCATTGAGAAAATGGGGCTGATGGAGTCGTTGGAAGCTTTCTACATCCTGCGCAACGAAGGTCTGGGTGAGCCCGTCGAGCCGTTCTGGGTCACGGCTCAAAAGGTCGTAGCCGAAAAACGAGCCCTGATGATTGGCGCGGGAAGCCTCGCCCTGGCTGGGGCGATTGCGGCCATCGCTTCGCTGCTTATCAGGCCCGCCCGGGCATAGCCACGCTCTTGAGCTCGAACCATACCGAGCTCGACACATACCAGGCCGACGCGTGCCCATAACCCTTGCCGACATCCGCGAAGCTCAGGCCCGCCTTGCGGGAGCCATCTATCTTTCGCCCTGCCCCGAGTCGGCGGCATTGTCGGACCTCACCGGTTCGCGGATCTTCTGCAAGCTCGACTACTTGCAAAAGACTGGCAGCTTCAAGGAGCGGGGAGCGCGTAACGCCCTGCTGCTCCAGACGCCGCAGCAGCGGTCACGAGGCGTGATTGCTGCTTCGGCCGGCAATCACGCCCTCGCGCTCGCCTGCCACGGTCGCGAGTTGGGCATCCCCGTAACGGTCGTGATGCCGCGGTTTGCCCCGCTGATCAAAGTGGCGACGTGCCGCCGTTATGGCGCCAATGTCATCCTGCACGGCAGCAATTTTGCCGAGGCCAAGTCGCACGCCGATTCCCTCGCTGCCGCTGGCGGCTTGACCTACATTCACGGCTTCGACGACCTCGCTGTCATCGCGGGCCAGGGGACGATCGGGCTGGAGCTGCTCGACCAGGTGCCCGATCTGGATGCCGTGATCGCTCCGATCGGCGGTGCTGGGCTCATCGCGGGCGTCTCGCTGGCGGTTAAGTCGCTAAGGCAACAGGTGCAGGTGATCGGCGTGGAAGCCGAATCCATGCCGAGCTTTACGTTGTCGTTGGCCGCCGGATGTGTGACGCCGTGCCCGGCCAAACCGACATTGGCCGACGGTCTGGCTACGACTCGCCCAGGCGCCAATGCTTTTGCGATCGCCCGCGAGCGGGTTGTTCGCGTCGTCAAGGTTTCGGAAGACGCCATCGCGTTGTCGATCCTGCGCCTCTTGGAACTCGAAAAAAGCGTGATCGAGGGAGCCGCCGCTGCGCCGCTGGCGGCTTTGCTGAGCGGCCAGTTGCCCGAGCTGCGCGGCAAACGCGTTGCACTTCTCCTTTGCGGCGGCAATATCGATCCGCTCGTCCTCAGCCGGGTGATCGAGATCGGGCTGGCCACCGACGGCCGGCTGGTGCGACTGGTGTCGCAGATCAGCGATCGTCCCGGCGGCCTGGCCGGGCTGGCCGCGGCCATTGCCGAAACCGGAGCGAGCATCCAGCAGATCACGCACGACCGGGCGTTTGCCGGCCCCGATGTGAGCAGCGTCCGCGTCGTCTGCGAACTCGAAACGCACGACCGGGCGCACATTGCCGCAGTCGTGCAGGCGCTCAAGGCGAAGGGAATCTCAACGCGGCTCGGTTAGGCCCGTGCTCATTTAGACCCGCGCCGGCGCTCGCCGCCACACGGCTTCCATCACGCCATAACCCGCCGCCTTGAGCCCAAGCCGCTCATACACCGCCTGCGCCCGCTCGTTGTGGTCCTCGACATAGAGCCGCAGGCCCACGACGCGCGAATCCGCCCTGGCCCGCTCGGCGACAAACTCGAACAGCCGGCGAAATACTCCCTGGTTGCGATAGTCGGGAAGAACATAGACGCTCTGGAGCCACCAGATGTCGCCGTTGCGCCAGTCACTCCATTCATAGGTGTGCATCATTTGGCCGACGATCTGGCCGTCCGCCGCACAGGCAACAAAGTAGCGGGCCTTGGTCGCGTCGGCCAGCGCCACCTTCACACCGGCTTCGAGCGTCGGCCCGTCGAGCGCGAGCGACTCCGTCTCCAAGGCCAAGCGTCGGTTGAATTCGACAATCGTCGGCCAGTCGACGGCGGTTGCATTGCGGACCGTAATGTCAGTCATGCTTTCCTCGCCACCAGCTTGGTAAGGCGCCTTAGGAAATGCAACAGGCCCAGCGGCCGAAGTTTTGGGGCTCACTGCCGGCCTGACAGAAGAATTCCGTGCTCTCCCAGTAGCTGCTGTTAGTCCAGCCAGGCCCAAGTTTGCCGTAACAATCGCGTCGGGGGACTCTGGGTACGGAATTGCCAGTTCCACGACTGCGACCAGAGCATGCAAAGGAGCATGTGCGTCGCCTGCACGGGATGGCGCATGACGAATGGGAGTGAATCGCGGGCGATCGGCCAGAACTTGCTCGACAAAAAGGCTCGCTGGCAACGCTGGAGCCACTCTTCGCTCGTGAGGTGATAGTCGTGCGTGCCGTCGGTCGTGTGAATCAGCTCGAACAGGCCGGCGGCACAGCGTTCAAACTGGCCCGGCACCGGGTACCAGCCGCCAAAGCTGCGGTGCAGAAAGGACCAGTGAAAGTCGTCAGAAAACCAGCGGAGGCGCCAGGGCGAGCGCAGCAGATTTCGCGGATCGGGCGTGCGTACGAAGTGGATTGTGGTGCTGATTGCCCGGCGGATCGGCGACGCGGGATCGATCAGGCGGTGAAATAGTTCGAACATCCGCCGGTAGATCGCTTCCGTTTGGTCAGCTACAGCATCTTCGGGCTGGACGAAATGCTCGATTGGTCCATTGGCGATCACGGAGTCGAATTGCCCGAACCATGGGTCATCGAGGTCGCGGTAATCGATCAATCGCGCGTCGAGCCCCCGGCGGCGGCAGAACTCGACCTGATCGGGAACGATCGTAATGCCGAGAGCCGACGCGCCGCGGGCCTGGGCCTCGGCGAGGAGCGTGCCATTGCCGCAGCCGATTTCGACAATCCGCGAGCCCCTGGTACACTTGACTTCATCGAGAACGTATTTGATCTGGTTGAGCTGGGCCACGTCGTAGGGCGTGCTGGGATCGCCGTGATAAATCCCCTCGGTGTAGTCGAGCAAACCGCAGGCGGGGAAAACCTTGTCGAAGAAGCTGTAGCAGTTGACAATCGTGCGGCAATCGTGGGCGCGTGACTTGACGACCATGGCGGCATCCTTCTCATTGCGTGGGAAGCGCCGTTTCCAAGTCAGTGTTACGGAATCCAATTCGACACGATTCTACGCGGCAACCCGCAAGTGGGCGACAATCCAACTTCGCGCTTCTGGCACGCCGGTTGCTCTACTCCTTGTGTGAGGTTGGCAGCCGGAACTGTTAACCTCGCGCAAGTTTCGCTTGCGGGGCCGGAAGAGAGAAGCGGCTCGCGAATCGGGGCCGGTTGAGAACGAGGTATCGGCGCCAGGAGCAAGCGAAAAAAGCCGCCGAAATCGGACACTTGTCCTCGGCGGAGAACGAGGCCAGGAACGAGAACGAAGGCGCGGGAGTCATCACGGTGGCTCCCCAGCAGGCACGGCGAGTTGGGATTGTTGAAAGACGATCTCAACTCGCCTGCTGCTTTCTTGATGCATCAAAATGCAACACATGTATCGATATGATACAATCTGCGTGAGGCCAGCTGCGGGCCTATCACGCCTTCTTGGATCAATTCTCTCCGCGGTTTTCCCGCAATTCTTGTTGATTTGAACAACCTTGCATTCCCTGCTTCCGCTGCTTGTCTTGACTACAATCAGCGGGTCGATTTCGGGAATTTGGCCCGAAGTCGAGTACATTCGATGGGGCTCGCCGTTTGAGAATTGACAGGGTAATTCCCTGTTGCGCCAGGAGAATTGAATCCATGACGTGGATGCTCAACATGGTTTGTCGGTCACGGCATGCTTCATCGCTTTTCGCAGTGGCTCTGGTCGCCACGCTGACCAGTGTCGGCTGGGGGCAAACGGACACGACGGAATCGACGGCCCGGAAACCCATCACTCCAGCTTTGCCCAGCTACGGCAGCCCACAGGTTCAGAAGATCAACGAAGAGATTCGTCGCGTTTGGGCTGACAACCAGATCGTCCCCTCGCCGCCCGCCACTGACGCGGAATGGTGCCGACGGGTTTATCTCGACGTGATCGGCCGCATTCCCTCGGTAGACGAGCTGCGAGCTTTTGTCGCCAGTCGCGATGCCGACCGCAAGGCGCAGCTCGTCCACAAGCTGCTTACGGACGACGCCTACATCGACGAGTACGCCCGCAACTGGACGACGATCTGGACGAACATCCTCATCGGCCGCAATGGCGGGCTCGACAACAACACGATGATCAATCGGGAGGGGATGCAAAAGTACCTCCGCGATTCGCTGGCCCGCAACAAGCCGTACGACCGGATGGTCTATGAGCTGGTGACGGCGACGGGCGCTACGGCCCCCGGCGTGGAAGACTTCAACGGGGCGACGAACTTTCTCGTGATGAAGCTCGACGAGAATGCCGCCCAGGCCACGGCCATGACGGCCAAGATTTTCCTTGGCCTACAGGTGCAGTGCACGCAGTGCCATAACCACCCCTTCAACGACTGGAAGCAGCAGAAGTTCTGGGAATTCAACGCGTTCTTCCGCCAGACACGTGCGGCCCGGCTGGGTATGCGGCGCGAAATGGGCAACGCCAAGCTCATGAACCAGGACACCGCGGGCGAGAACAACAACGCCCAGGACGCGATCATCTTCTACGAAGAGCGGAATGGCCAGTTGAAATCGGCCTATCCGGTGTTCGTGGATGGGACCGAGATCAGCCGGAGCGGCTACCTCAGCGAGTGCGACCGCCGCACCGAACTGGGCAAATTGATTGTCAACTCGCCTTATATGGACAAGGCGATGGCCAACCGGATGTGGCAACACTTTCTGGGCTACGGCTTCACCAAGCCGGTCGATGACCTGGGGCCGCACAACAATCCGTCGCATCCCGCCTTGCTCGATTACCTGGGCGAGCAGTTCCGCTATGTCAGCCATGACGTGAAGGAGCTGATCAAGTGGATCACGCTCAGCGAGGCCTATTCGCTTTCCAGCAAGATCGTGAAAGGAAAGAACGACAAGGACGATCCGCTGCTCGGCGAGCAGCCGAAGTTTTCGCACTTTTACCTGCGGCAGATGCGGGCGGAAGAGCTGTACGAGTCGCTGCTTGTGGCGACCGAAGCCCACAAGACCCGCGGCACCTATGAAGAGGTCGAGCGCCAGAAGGCCGACTGGCTGCGGCAATTCACACTGGCATTCGGCACGGATGAGGGGGACGAATCGACCACGTTCAACGGGACGATTCCGCAGGC
>JAKEHX010000275.1 GCA_022614795.1 Planctomycetaceae bacterium
CTGCGCTTCCGCTCTGCGCCGGCTGCCGCTCGAATCTCGCCCAGGTCGATGACCCGCTTCCGCTAAGCCTCGTCAGCCACGCCCAGGAATTGCCGACTGGGGCGGAGACGGCCAAGCCCCCCGCGCTGCCGCCGCTGCCCAAGCTCCCCTTGCCCGGCACCGAGCCGTCGGGCCCGACGAACGACCGCGACTGGATTGCCGAACATCGCGTTCTCGCCTCGGCCACGCTCGACGGCAGCCAGCTCCATGTGAAGAACGTTCGCAACGCCGAGTTCTTCAGCTACCGCGACTGCCTGGTCGATTACTACGACCGCACTTACGATCTGTCGCAAATCCAAAGCGTGGATTTCATCATGATCCCCTTCAACGAAACGCGGGCGTTGGCTCACACGCTGCTCAGCTTCGGGTTCGCCAACGGCGATTACGTCGGCGTCTCGGTCGAGGTGCGCCTGGAACGGGGCGAATCGTACTCGCCGACGCTGGGCCTGTTTGGCCAGTTCGAGCTGATCTACGTCGTCGCCGACGAGCGCGACCTGATCCGCGTCCGCACCGAGTACCGCAACGTCGATGTGCTCGTCTATCGCACCAAGGCCACCCCCGACCAGGCCCGCCGCCTATTGGTGGATGTGATGCGGCGCGTCAACAAGCTGCACGACCAGCCCGAATACTACGACACGCTCACCAACAACTGCACGACCAACATCGTCCGGCACATTAACACGCTCGCCCCGGACAGCATCCCCACCGACTACCGCGTCCTCTTGCCCGGCTTTGCCGACAACCTGGCCTATGAGCTGGGGCTGATCGACAACAGCCGCCCGTTCGCCGAGGTCAAACAGCGGGCCCGCGTGAACGACCTGGCGCTGCGCTACAAGGACGACCCGCGCTTCTCGCAGCGCATCCGCGGCGAGCGCGTCCGCTAGTGGGGATGGGAGGGCGAGGCTCCCGCCGAGCCGTGCTGGGTCGCTGGGAGGGCGAGGCTCCTGCCGAGCCGTTGCTCGACCATTACGGCTCAGCAGGAGCTTCGCCCTCCCGAAAGCAGAAACGCCACCGTCCGCTCGGCGAACTCCTCCGTCTTCTCAAACGGCAGCATGTGCCCGCAGTCGAGCACTTCCAGCCGCGCCTGCGGAATGTGCTCCGCGTAATAACGCCCGTGGGCCAGCGGGATCAGCCGATCGTGCTGGCCCCAGAGAACGAGCGTCGGGCACTCGACACGGCGGAGGTGCTGCGGCAGGCGGGGATTGTGCAGGTACGGGTTCCAGCCTACGCGGGCGGTCGCTTCGCGAGCCTTGAGCCATTGGAGAATCCGCGAGTCGTCGAGTCCCTTGGGCAGGGCCAGCGGGATGCTCGGGTCGTTCGGGTCTTTGAACAGGAGGCGCCGGAGCTTGGCTAGATCGTCGATAAACAGCTCCGCCACCGGAGCATCAGGGAGCCGCAAGCCAGCCGCATCGACGAGGACAAGCTTTTCAATCAGGGCAGGGCGGAGGATCGCCAGTTCGACCGCTGTCCAGGCCCCGAGCGAGAAGCCGACGACGCTCACGCGGCTCAGTTTCAGTTCGGCCAACAGATCGACGTAATGCCAGGCGTAGTCGGCGATGTCGCGAACCTGTTCGAGCCCCTGCGAATCGGCAAAACCGGGATGAGCCGGCAGAAAGACCGTGAAGTGCCTGGCCAGCTTCTCATGGAACGGCATCCAGTCGGTCTCGCCGCTGGCGGAGTGCAAATACAAGAGCGGCGGCCCCTCGCCACCGACGGTGAGCTGGGTCTTCTTTCCGGCGATGGTGAGGTAGGAAGTCGTCGGCATATTCGATAGCCGGGACCAAACCTGGTCCCGGAATGCGCGTTACTTCGTAATGAGCGGTTGCTTGCTAAACGAACGGCACTGGCGTCTTGCTCCATCGTCCATCGGGGCTGTTCGCGCTTGTTCGACTGCAGTAAATCGGAAGCCCCTTGGGACTGAAGCAGATGACCGGTTTTCCGCTGAGCTTCGCGAGAGCGGCGATTGCATCACGAGCATCGGCCACGACTTGCCCGTAGTCGGTTGTACCCCAGGAAGCAACAATGAAATCGCATTGTGCAATCATGTTCTGAACAGTTTGCAGATTCGTCGCACTGGATGGAGCATCAAGGTTCTTCAATTCACCCGGCTTGTTATGGCGAAGGTCGCAACAGTTGACCAACACGTAGCTGCCGCATCGGAACTCGCCGTTCAATTCGCACAAGAGTGCTGTCAGGAAGTTTGTCATTCCGTCGTCTTCGTCTTCAGTGGCGGTATTTGGGTTGATGCCGATGACAAGTGCGATGGGACCTTCGCTCCACGATCGTTTGAGCCAATGGCGATACTGCGCGCACGCCGTAGAGCACTTCGGCGCGAGTGATGCCGCAAATGACTGCTCCGTGCTGCTTCAGAATTGCCAGGAGCTTGGGATCGGCCGTTCGGAGGTAGGCGATGATGACGCTTGTATCGGCCAGAATCATAGGATCAGTGGCTCGGCCAATTCAGGTCGAGATCGCGCAATTGACGGTACGCGGCAGGATCGACGAGATCGTGCCCCGCTAGCGCCGCGAGCGAATCCCACGGGTCCGTCTGCGCCGGTTGCTGAGAAACGTCCGGGCTGGAAACGGCGCGGACGATGATTTCGACCCTTCGGCCAATCAGCGGCTTCAACTCCGGCAGCTCCAGAGTGTCCGACTCCAGATCTCGCGTTAAATGAATCTCGGTCATGTGTGGCTCCTCAACTGCATTCTACGTCATGCAACTCTCAATCCCAAGCTCATGGAACCAAGGCACCGGGACTAGATTTGGTCCCGGCTAAGATACGAGTTGCGGTAGCGGCACATGCTTAACGGCCTGCAAGGCCGGCATTACTTCACGGGCAAATAGCTGCATATTTTTGCGGGTCAAATCGCCCGGCAACGTGCCGAGTTGGAACAGGCCGAGCAGGTTGCCGACGCCGAGCCGCTTTCCATATTCCAGCAGCTTTTGCTTCACCGTGGCAGGGCTGCCGACGATAGCATACGCCCCGTCCTCGATTTGTTTCCGCGTTTCGACCGTGCTGAGGAACTTCGACAGTGCCGAATGGATCCCGACGATCGAGCGAGCGCTGGTGTAGCCTGGCGGCAGAACGACGAGCCCCTTGAGCAGTTGCTTCGCGAAATGCATGAGGTGCGGCTCGTACTCGGTCCAAGCCTGCTCGTCGCTCTCGGCCACGTAAATCGGGCAGAGCCAGCCGAGCTGATAGGGACTCGCTTCATAGCCGCACTTGGCCGCACACTCGCGAAACAGGTCGAAGTTGCGCTGGAAAAAGTCGATGTGGAAATACGGAATGCCCATGTAGCCGAAGCGGCGGGCGGCAACCAGCTCGATCGTCTCCTTGCTGCCCGCCCCGGGAATCCAGACGGTCGGGTGCGGCTGCTGGATCGGCCGCGGCCAGGGATTCACGTATTTGAGCTTCCAGTATTCGCCGTAGTGCTCGAACGGCCCCGGCTCGGTCCAGGCCCGCAGCACGAGGTCCATCGCCTCGGCAAACATCGCGCGGGCGTGCGTCGGGTTGATGGTGAAGCTGTAATACTCGGGCCCGCCGCCGACCACCAGCCCCGCGATCAGCCGTCCGCCGCTGATCACGTCGATCATCGCGAACTCTTCGGCGACGCGGGTCGGCGGGTTATAGAGCGGCAGGGCGTTGCCGATCACGGCGATCTTCACGCGCTTCGTCTGTCGCGCCAGGATCGCGCCCATCAGGTTCGGGCTGGGCATCGTGCCGTAGGCGTTCTGGTGATGCTCGTTGATGCAGACGCCGTCGAAGCCCAACTCATCCGCCAGACACAGCTCGTCGAGGTAGCGGTTATAGAGCGTGTGCCCGTGCGGCGGATCGTAGAGCGAATTGGGCAGCCACGTCCAAGCCGATTCGTACTTCGTATCGAAGTCGGCCGGCAGACGGTCCCACGGCATGAGGTGAAAGGCAAAGATGCGCATCGAAGTGGGGCAGGTTTTCAACCCGTCAGGGGAGCCTGGCAGGTTTCAAACCTGTCCCCATCATGCTCAACCATCAGCCTTTCTACAACTGTCGCCCGCAACTAGAATGTCTAACTCCAAGCCCAGCACAACCTTGCCGCAATCCGCTCCGCCTGCGAAATGACCGCGACGCTAGCCTCGCCCCCCGCTCCCAAGCCCGCGCAGGCCAAAGCCAACCCGTATCCGTGGTATTCGCCCCGGTTTTGGCACGGCATGCGCCCCGCGGCTTGGTGGGCTCTCCTCTGGCGGCACCGCTTTCGCATTCATCCGCTTCGCTGGCCGATGGCCTTTCTGATCAGCGTCATTAATCCGATCAACACCATGGCCGGCGCGGCCCAGCGCGCCCGCTTCGGTCGGCTGATCGACCAGACGCGGATCGACCAGCCGCCGGTGTTTATCATTGGCCACTGGCGGAGCGGCACGACGTACCTGCACGAGTTGATGCACCTCGATGCGCGGTTTGTCTCGCCGACGACGTACCAGTGCTTCGCCCCGCACCATTTTCTGCTGACCGAGTGGTTGATGGTGAGTCTCGGCAGGTGGCTGCTGCCCAAGCAGCGGCCGATGGACAACATGGCCGCCGGCTGGGACCGCCCGCAGGAAGATGAGTTCGCCCTGCTGACGCTCGGCGCGCCGACGCCTTACCTCCGCATGGCGTTTCCCAACGATCCGCCTCCCTACAGCGAGTTCCTCGACATGCAGGGGTGCTCGGCTGGCGACCTGGCCCGGTTCGAGCGGGCATTGGTCGATTTCGTCAAACTCCTCACGTTCGCCTCGCCCGGCAAGCGGCTCCTCCTCAAGTCGCCGCCACATACAGGGCGAATCGAGATCCTCACGCGGCTCTTCCCCGGCGCGCGGTTCATTCACATCACGCGCAGTCCCTATTCGCTCTTCCCCTCGACCACGCGGCTGTGGCATTCGATCGACGAGGTGCAGGGATTGCAATTCCCCAAGGATGTCGGCCTGGAGGAGTATGTCTTCGATTGCCTGAATCGCATGTACCGCGGCTTCGAAGACCAGCGCCAGCGGCTCGACCCCGCGGCGGTCTACGACGTGCGGTACGAGGACCTCGTCGCCGATCCGGTCGGCGAAATCGGCCAGATTTACGAGTCGCTCGGCCTGGGCGATTACAGCGCCGCCCGCAATGCGATCGCCGTCGCCGCCGGCCAGCAGAAGGACTACAAAACGAATAAGCACGAGCTGGACGAATCGCTCAAGGCCAGGATTCGCGAGCGCTGGAGCGGTTATTTTGAGCGCTACGGGTATGAGTGAAATGCTATCCCGCCAGCTTCTTCCCCCGAAGCTCGTAGACTTTGCGGATGATCTCCGCCACCGCGGCATATTGCTCGCCAGGCACGGGCTGGCCGATTTCGACACTGCCGTAAAGCACCTGGGCCAGTTCGCTGCGCTGGACAATCAGTACTCGGTGTTGCTCGGCAAAATCGCGGATGCGCTTCGCGAGCAGTTCGGTCCCTTTGGCAATCACGATCGGCGCGGCCATCTTGTCGTGGTCATACTGAATCGCCACGGCCACATCCGCGGAACCGGTCACGACAACATCCGCCTTGGGGATCGTTGTGCTTAGGCGATGCAGGACCATCTGCCGCTGGATCTGTTTGCGGCGGGCGGCGATCTGCGGATCGCCCTGCTGCTGCTTCATCTCTTCCTTGAGCTGCTGCGTGGTCATCCGCAGGTCCTGCTCGTGCCTCCAGAACCGATAGGCATAGTCGAGCAGGGCCAGTCCCAGGAGTGCGCCGCCGATCTTGAGGCCGGTCCAGAAAACCACTTGCACCAGGTACGACGCAATTTCCGGCGTCGGCTGGCTGGTCAGGCTCGCCAGTCGGCCCCGCTCGGCCCACAGGCACCAGCCGGCGGTGAGCGTGATGGCGAGCACTTTGATCAGGCCCAGACCAAGCTGAACCGCACTATTCCACGACACAATTCGCTGCCAATTCGCAAATGGACTGGTCCGCTGCCAGTCGAGGGCCAGCTTCTGCGGCAGGAAGAGGAAGCCGAACTGACCCATGTGCGAGGCGAGCGCCGCGAGTGTCAATAGCCCGAGTACGGGCAGCACGGCGACGGCCAGGCCGCCGCAAACTCGCGCGAGCAAATGCGACGTATCCTGAATCGAAAACGCCAGCCAGGCGTCGCCGCCGAGTTGCTGTCGAGCCACGTCAACCAGAAACCTGGCGACGGCGCCGCCGCAGTGCCACAAGATCACAAGTCCGCCACACAGCAGCACGGCTGAGGCCAGGTCCTGGCTGCGCACGACTTGTCCCGCTTCACGCGCCTTCTGACGGCGGAAGGGGGTTGCGTCGTGCGTCTTGTCGCCAAAGTCGTCAGTGGCCATGCCAAGTCGTAAGACGGATTTTCAATCCGTCTCATTTCCGACGGATTACAAATCCGTCCTACTAACAAACGGCTCCCGCACCTCCTCGATCACGCGACCCACCTGCTCCTGAAAGACCCAGCCAGCCGATCCTAGGCACAGCGCAAACGCAGCTAACACAATCAGGGCGTTGAAATTGAGCCCGACCGCCACGGCGCCAAGCTGCGGAATCGAACGGCTGATCAGGGCGACGACGAGCGTCGCCAGGAGCATCGCGACCATCACGGGCGCCGAGGCGCGAAGGCCGATGTCGAAGCTGTGCCCCGCGACGGCGGTCATCGTGGCCAGGAGGCTGTCGGGAAATTCTCCTTGCCCTGGCGGCATCCAGGCGAACGAGCCGAGCAGCGCCTCGAACACCTGTCGATGGCCGCCGACCAGGAAAAAGATCGCCAGGGCCAGCATCTCCAATACGTGCGAGAAGATCGGCACGCTTGTTTCTAGATTCGGATGTGCCACCTCGGCCAGCGACAGGCCGCTCATCTGGCTGATCACTTGCCCGGCCAGCTGCATTCCCGACAGGAGCACCATCACCGCCAAGCCCAGCGCTAGTCCCAGCACCGCCTCCTTCGCCAGCAGTAAAGCCCACGCGGGCAGGTTATCTGGCGCCGGAACGGCTACGCCAAAGTGAAGCGGCGCGATGACCAGCGAAATGGCGACGGCCAATAGCGCCCGCACTTGCATCGGCACACTCGCCGTCCCCAGC
Source organism: Planctomycetaceae bacterium (assembly GCA_022614795.1). Classification (GTDB taxonomy): domain Bacteria; phylum Planctomycetota; class Planctomycetia; order Pirellulales; family Pirellulaceae; genus CAYLLN01. The sequence continues at coordinate 7,108 of JAKEHX010000275.1, forward strand.
ACCGGCAGCGTCAAGAGCAAGCTGCCGACGCGCGCCAGGACCAGGATGAAGATCAGGAACTGGTCGAGGTAGAGGTGGAGCGGAGGCATCGAAATGTCGAATGTCGAAAGTCAAATGTCGAATGAATGACGAAGTGCAAATGACGACTGCCGCGATTCGGACTTCGTCATTCGGATTTGATTCGTCATTTGGCTTTCGACATTCGTCATTCAGCCCCCGCCGATCGTTCTCGGAATATTGACGATCAGCCCCTCCGAATACTCCACCATCTTCTGGACCAGCCAGGGGAGGGTGAACACGAGGGCGGCGACCACCGCCACGATCTTCGGGACGAACGAGACGGTCTGATCCTGAATCTGCGTGAGGGCTTGTGCCAACCCAATCACCAAACCCACCAGCAATCCAACGATCAAGAGCGGCGCGCTGATGATCAGGGCGGTGAGCATCGCCTGTTGGGCCAGCGTTACGGCGTCGGCAGCATCCATAAGTCAATTACGAATGACAAGTGACGAATGACCAATGACGATCACGCCGGTCCGCCAAAACTCTCCAGCAGCATCTTCACGACGAGCGTCCAGCCATCGACCAGCACAAATAGCAGCAGCTTCAGCGGCAGCGAGATCATCATCGGAGGGAGCATCATCATTCCCATCGAGATGGTCACGCTCGAAACGACGAGATCGAGAATCAAGAACGGCAGGTAAATCTGAAACCCGATCAGAAACGCAACCTTCAGCTCGCTGAGCATGAACGCGGGCAAGAGCGCCTGAAGCGGCACCTGGTCGTAGGTTTCCGGCGGTTGGCCGCGGCGCTGGGACTCGGGCAGGTAGTCGTAGAACAGCCACACGTCGTCGCTGTTGCCGGCCAGGTCGATCTGCCGGGCCATGAATTGTTTGAGCGGAACGACGCCCGCATTCCAGGCTTCTTCGGGATCGGTGATTTCGCCACGCGAATAGGGGCCGATGCCGGCGGAATAGACCTCGTTCCAGGTCGGCGTCATGACGGCGAGCGTCATGAACAGGGCCAGCGCGGTGATCACCTGGTTCGGAGGCAGCTGCTGCGTGCCGAGGGCTTGCCGCAAGAGACCCAGCACCACAACGATCCGCACAAAGCTCGTCGTCATCAGCAAGATGGCAGGCGCCAGGCTCAGGACGGTGAGCAGCAACATGACCTGCAAGGTCGAGCTGAGCCGCTGCGGGTTGGTCCAGGCCTGGGGGCCGCCGCCCAGCGCGCCCGATAGCGGATCGGCAAGCGCCGGCGGGGCAGGGGAGGCGGCTTCGGCTGCCGGGCTCGTCCCCGGCGACCCCGCGGATTGCGCAACAGCCGGAGTAACAACCGCCAGTGCCAGGGCGATCGCCAGGGCCGCCTTGCTTATGCTTCGCTTCAGGATTCGCTTCATGCCGCACCTCGCGCGCGAGTTCGAGGCGGTTGGTCCGCCGGCTCGCTGGCCAGCTGGCTCAACACGGCGCTGAACGAGGCCGTGGCACTACCGGACTTGCCGCGGCGACAGAGGCCCGCCAGGTGTTCGACTTCCAGCGGATCGGTGATTTCGGTCAGCGTCGCCGCTCCGCTGGCCGAAAGCGCGACGAGAAGCAGCCGGTTGCCCACGCGGATGAGCTGCATCGTTTGCCGCCCGTCGAGAGGAGTCCGGCCCAACAGCTCGACCGCTTCTTTGGGCAGAGCCGCCGCGCCGGCGGGAGCGAATCGCTTGGAAAACCAGACCAGGGCGGCAAACAGCCCCAGGACAATTGCCAGGCTGCTGGCGACGGTGCCGATGGCGGCGGTGGGCGTGGGAGCAGTCAC
>JAKEHX010000276.1 GCA_022614795.1 Planctomycetaceae bacterium
CGCGACGCGTATCTTGCTCACTTGCTCAAGCTCAACGGCGTGACGCGCGAAGAAGCCGACCGGATTGCCCAGGAGCGGTACCAGCAGCTGGAAGCGGACTTCAAGTATGCCCAGGAGAAGGGCTTTGACCCGAAGCCGCAGACGCTGGCCGGAGCGTGGCAGGGATACCGCGGCGGGCCGGAGCCCCAAGACGATCAGCCGCAGACCGGCGTCGATCCGCAGCGGCTCAGTGAGCTGTTGCTCGCGCTGACGATGACGCCCACCGACTTCCATCTGCATCCCAAGCTGGCGCGGACCGTGGAGCGACGCCGTCAGATGGCCAGCGGCCAGCTCCCATTGGACTGGTCGGCCGCCGAAGCTTTGGCGCTGGCCACGCTTGCACTCGAGGGCCATCCGGTGCGGCTGACGGGCCAGGATTCCGTGCGGGGCACGTTCAGCCAGCGTCATGCCGTGCTTCACGACGCGGAAAACGGACGCCGCTTCGAAGTGTTTCAGCACCTGGGCCACGGCCAGGCGCCGGTCGAAGTCGTCAACGGGCCGCTGTGCGAGACGGGCGATTTGGGCTTTCAATACGGCTACAGCCTGGACTATCCCGAGGCGCTGGTCATGTGGGAAGCACAGTACGGCGACTTCGCCAATGCGGCCCAGGTGGTGATCGACCAGTTCCTCGTCAGTGCCGAGGACAAATGGCGGCGGCTGAGCGGACTGGTGCTGCTCTTGCCGCACGGATACGAAGGGAGCGGCCCCGAGCACTCTAGCGCCAGGCTCGAGCGGTTTCTGGCGCTGGCCGCCGAGCACAACATTCAGATTGCCGTCCCGTCCACGCCGGCGCAGTATTTCCATCTGTTGCGGCGGCAAGTCAAACGCCGCTGGCGCAAGCCGCTCGTGGTGATGACGCCCAAGAGCCTGTTGCGGCATCCGCAAGCCGTTTCGGCGCTGGAGGATTTTTCGCCGGGGAGCGGGTTTCAAAGGATCATTCCCGGTAGTGCGATGCCGGGAGATCGAGGTCAGAGTTCGGAAGTCAGAGGTCAGGACAAAAAAGATCAGCCGGAACGCGTGCTGCTCACGAGCGGTAAAATGTATTACGAATTGCTCGCGGCAGGCGGCGCTAAGAACGGGCGTGAGCGGCCAGACGTGGCGCTGATCCGCGTCGAGCAGCTTTATCCGCGGCCGGAGAAGGAGTTGCGTGCGGCATTGGCCGACATTCCCGACGGCACACCGGTTTATTGGGTACAGGAGGAGCCGGAGAACATGGGGGCCTGGCCCTACTGGCGGCAGACGTATGGCGAGCGGCTCTTTGGCCGGCCGCTTGCCCGAATTGCACGGCCCGAGTCTGCCAGCCCGGCCACCGGCTCGTCGTCGGCACACAAACGTGAACAGCAGTTGTTAGTCGACCGGGCGCTGGGACATTCCTGAAATCAATACACGTAGCTGAAGTCGCCAGACTTCAGGCGGCACTGCCTGAAGTCTGGCGACTTCAGTTACGCAGCATCATCATGAGCATCGAATTGAAAATCCCCGCTCTGGGAGAATCGATCCAGGAAGTGCAAATCGGCCGCTGGCTCAAGCGCGAAGGCGAGGCAGTCGCCGAGGACGAGAACGTCGTCGAGCTGGAGACGGACAAGGCCTCGATGGAGCTGCCTGCTCCCGCGGCCGGCGTCCTGGCCAGGATTCTCAAGCGCGAAGGAGACAGCGTCTCCATCGGCGAGACGATTGCGGTCTTCGAGCGCGATGGCAAGCCCGCTGAAAAATCGAAGCCGGAAATCGCGACTCAGCAGAGCGAGCCGCCGCCATCCGCCAGCCCTCCGGCCGTGACCCCCTCCGCCCGCCGGGCCCTGCGCGAATTGGGCCTGCGGGCCGAAGACGTCGCGATAGCGGGCAAGCGGCTGCGGCGCGAGGATGTGCTGAAGCATGCCCAGCAGCGGAAGCAATCCGATGCGGCCGGCAGCCAGCCTGCGGACGAGCACCCGCCCGCCGCCCTACCGCCTGCACTTCCCCCGCCAGCCGCTTCGCCCTTGGAAGAAGTGGTGCCGATGAGCCTCATTCGCCGCCGGATCGCGCGGCGGCTGGTCGAGGCCCAGCAGCAGGCCGCCCTGCTGACCACCTTCAACGAGATCGACATGTCGGCCGTCATCGAGCTGCGCAAGCACCATCGCGAACAGTTCCAGGGCCGCTACGGCATCAAGCTCGGCTTCATGTCCTTCTTCGTGAAAGCGGCGGTGGACGCCCTCAAGCAGTTTCCGGCGGTCAACGCGGAGATTCGCGAAACGAACATCGTCTACCGCAACTACTATCACATCGGCATCGCGATCGGCGCGGACCGGGGGCTGGTCGTGCCGGTGCTGCGGCACGCCGAGCGGATGAGCTTCGCTGAAATCGAGCAGGCGATCGACGACTTCGCCCACCGGGCGCAGGAGAACAAGCTCAAGCCTGGCGAGCTGGAAGGGGGCACCTTCACGATCTCCAACGGAGGCATTTACGGGTCGCTGTTTTCGACGCCGATCGTCAACCCGCCCCAAAGCGGCGTCCTCGGAATGCACGCCATCCAGGAGCGGCCGGTGGCGCACGACGGCCAGGTGGTCATCCGCCCCATGATGTATGTCGCCCTGACCTACGACCATCGCATTCTCGACGGGCGCGACGCCGCCTCGTTTTTGCGGCGCGTCAAGGAGGCCGTCGAAGAGCCGACGCGGATGTTGATTGAAACCTGATTCGGGGCGGCGCGCGGATCTTGCGCAGCTGCTGACACAGCACGGCGCCGTTTGTAGCTGAAAAGCGCCAGAGTTCAGGCGCGATTCCCTGAAGTCTGGCGACTTCAGCTAAGTGTTCTACCCTCCCGCGATCGCGCCGATGACCAACAGCGGCTCGGTTCCCGCGGCGACCGCCTCAGGCAACAGGGTATCCGGCGATTCGTGCGAAAGGTCCTGCTCGCAGGCGTAGAACCGGATGAAGGCCCGGCGCTTGAAAGTCACATGATCGCGGATCGTGCCGCGAAGCATGGGATAGCGGGCTTCGAGTGCATCAAGCGCGGAGCGCAGCGTGACCGGCGACTCGACTTCGAGCTGAATTTCGCCGGTCACATTGGCGAGGATGCGGAGGTGAAAAGGAATCACAACGCGGATCATGACGGAGTTTTTTCACCACACAGACACAGTGGACACTGCGTTAATCAGCGGATCGACTGGTCCACAGCCGATTGACGGCAGCAGACACGCGATTGCAGTTGGCAACCGTTCCCTGCCGTCTCTGTGTCCTCAGTGTCTCTGTGGTTTGAAGTACGCTTTCGGGGTTTACGATAACGTCTGCACTTCGACGGAAAGTACATATGGCAGATCGCGGACGATGGGCTGCCAGTTGTTTCCGCCGTCGGGTGAGCAATAGACTTGTCCGCCGGTGGTGCCGAAATAAATGCCGCAGTCATCCAGCGAATCGACCGCCATCGCGTCGCGGAGCACGTTGATATAGCAATTCTCCTGCGGCAGACCCTTGGTGAGAGGCTCCCATTCGTTGCCGCCCGCTTTGCTGCGATAGACGCGCAGCTTGCCTTCGGGCGGAACGCGCAAGTTGGGATCCATCGGCACGGCATAGATGGTGGTCGGCTCATGCGCATGCACATCGATCGGAAAGCCGAAGTCGGTGGGCAGATTCCCGTTGACCTCCTGCCACAAGTCGCCGGCGTTGTCGCTGCGATAGACCCCGCCCCCCTGGTGCAGTTGCATATACAGCACGCCAGGGCGTGACGGATGGATCGCGATCCGATGAACGCAGAAGCCGACCTCCGGCGTCATCTCCGGAAGGTACGGCGACTTGAGTCCGCGGTTGATCGCTTTCCACGTGGCGCCACCGTCATCCGTGCGGAACGATCCCGCAGCCGAGATCGCGACGTAGATGCGCTGGGGGTTGGTTGGATCGAAAACGATGGTGTGCAAGCCCATGCCGCCGGCGCCGGGCGACCACTTGGGTCCCGTACCATGACCGCGCAGGCCGGCCAATTCCTGCCAAGACTTGCCGCCATCGGTCGAACGGAAGAGGGCGGCATCTTCCACGCCCGCATAAACGGTGTCCGGATCGGTGAGCGACGGCTCCAGATGCCAGACGCGCTTGAATTCCCACGCGTGCTGTGTGCCGTCGTACCATTGGTGCGTAGTCAGCGGCTTGCCAGCGGGCGGCTCGGTGTTATAGACGAACTTGTTGCTCTCCCCCTTGGGCATGCCGTCCGGGGTTTTGAGCTCCTCCGGATTGCTGCCGGGCGTGGTCCACGTCTTGCCGGCATCGTCGGACCGCGAAATGACCTGCCCAAACCAACCACTGGATTGTGAAGCGTAAATCCGGTCCGGATCAACCGGCGAGCCTTTGAGGTGATAGATTTCCCAGCCTGCGAAGTGGGGTTCGCTGACCCGCCATTTTTTGCGGGCGGCGTCGCCCGTGATGATGAACGCGCCTTTTTTGGTGCCCACCAGGACCCGTACGCTGCTCATGGAGAACTCCTTTGCGTTTCGCAATCGTTAAAAGCCAGAATAGAAACTTGACAAATCTGTACGCATGATTTGCGGAGTCAGCTTGCTGCAACCCTACAGTTTGCCGTCCGTTGGCAACGGTCTTCGCAGTGGCAAAAGCACCCGCAGCCGAGGATCGCGCAGAAAAATCCCAACCCACACGAGGATGCCAAAAATGATCGGAGGAATGAAGGGATCGCCAATCCGCACGTGCGTGGCGGTTGCCCCGCCCAGATAGCCCGTGAGCAAGATCGCTCCGAGCACCGACGTCTGCGGAATCAAGTACAGAATCGTGCAGCCAATTTCGACGATGCCCAGCCCGAATGCCAGGTTGTCGGCGTAACCCAGCCGTGCAAATTCCTTGGTTACTTCGGGCAGATGTATGAACTTGAATGCTGCGCTAACGGCGAGCCCCAGGCTGACCAGCCCGGAGATTCCCCAGCCGGTCCAGTACATCCAAGCGGGCGATTTCGGATCCTTGGTTGCGACGGACATGATTGGCAACTCCAACGGTCGAATGACGAATGTCGAAATTCAAATGACGAATCAATGACAAATGACAAATGACAAGTAACCAATGACAAGTGACAAGTAACCAATTACGCCTTCGCCTCCGCAACAGCCTTGAGACTTTCCAGCCCCTTCTCAAAATCACTGCCGATCAGCTTATCCATGTTCATGACCAGGCTGAACGCCTTGCCCATGAAGCTGTTGCAGCCGTCCATGCTCCAGGTGACGACGGTCTGATTGCCGTTGGGCTCGAACGTGAATTCCGAGGTATTTGTGGCCTTGAATGGCCTTAAGAACTCCAGCCGCAGCCGGACGAGGTCGCTCGCGCGGCTGTCGGTGATGGTCATCCGCCCCTCGCCGACCTTGGAATTGCCGGACCAGGCGTAGCTCGCGCCTTGGCCGGCGGCAGGGCCCTCATAAGTGCGCTTCAGGTCGGGGTCGAGCTTCTCCCAGGGCGACCAGGCGCGCCACTTGGATAGGTCGTTGACGTGCGGGAAGACCGCCGCGGCTGGTGCAGCGATTGTCGTGCGCCTGGTGATGCGAAAATCAGCCGGCTTCATTGCGATGACGACAGCCAGCACGATCGCGAGCAGGACGACGGCCGCGGCGAGGACGAGCAAGATGTTGAAGAGCATGTGTTTGGCCGAGGTTTCAGGATGTTACTTTGCAATTTGCAATTCCTAATTTGCAATTTAATTTGCAATCGATGGGCGTTGAGATTGCTGTCCGGCGGGACCAATTGCAAATTGCAAATTAGGAATTGCAAATTGCAAAGTGGAAATACTACATATCCACCAGCACCTCAAAGCCGCCATAGGCCATTCGCTTCATGTCGAAGGGCATCTTCTTGTTCTTCATCATGCTATTCAGACGCGGGTCCTTCATGACTTTCTTATTGACCTTGTCGCGATGGGTCCGCGACTTGTAGACGATCCACGAGAACACCACCGTCTCACCGCGCTTGAGCTTGGTAAGCTTCGGAAACGGAAGCCCATATTCCTGATCGAGATCCTCGCCGACGCACTCGCGGTATTCGAGCGCGCCGTGCTCCTTCCAGACCTCGCCGGCCTCTGAGGCCATGCGGACATAGGCTTTGAGGTTCTTCTTCGGAACGGCCAACACGAAGCCATCGACGTAGCGCATGGGAGACTCGCAGGTGGGAGGTCAGTGGTCAGTTGTCAGTAGTCAGTAGTCAGTGGTGAGTGGTCGGGAGCAGTCAGGAAAGCGGGAACACTGATCTTCACTGATCTGCACTAGTCCGGATGAAGTCGGATTCTTCCATTAGTGATGATTAGTGTTGATCAGTGTTCCTTGCTCTTGTTCCGCAGTCGCCATGAACGGCTCGGCGGGAGCCTCGCCCTCCCAACTTCGCCTCCACTGTGTTTACTTCGCCTTCGTCAGCTCGATGTGCATCATCTTGTACTCCTTGCCCGACTTCGGTTCGGCGCCGAACATCTCGATCGTCTTCGTCCCGGGGCCGGTGACCGTTTCGATCTGCCGCATCGCGACCGGCTTTTTCGTCAGCGGGCAATTGCAGGTGAACGTCCAGGTAAGCGTCTTGCCGTCCTTCGACAACTCCCCTTCGCCGCTGGCGATGCTGGTGCTCATGTTGTCTACCCAGGTGGACACGAACTTCTGCGTGATGTTGTCGTAGCCCGCCAGCATCAAGCCGTTGTAGGGCCCCATCCCGGGCACTTCGCCCTTGATCTCGCCGCGCGTAAAGCGGCCGTCGAGCAGGGCCGTGACCGTGGTCGTCGATTCCGATTCAACCGGTGGAGCGCCAGGCGCCATCCACATCGTATTCTTGCCGTTCCAAACGCCGACATCCTCCTTCAGCCGAGCGTGCATCGTGCCGGGCGTGGCAGCGGCAATGAACGCTGCCAAATCCTCCTTGGTCCAGCCGGGCGGAAGTTTGGGCTCCTGCTGGGCAGCGTTATTAGCGGCGGGCTTGGGATCATCGGCTGCGGTCAGGGTGGCGGAAGCGGCAATCGCCAGGCCAAGGGCGGCAATCGCGCAAGCGGAAAGCAGGATCGGACGGAACATCGCAAAACTCCTGGAAACGAGTGGGGAAGTGTGTGCGTAACGATTCACGGACGTTCGGGCAGGCCGGCCAATTCCAGCACGGGGCGGATTTCAACCGTGCCCAGGGGGGCCCCCGGATGCCGCGCGGCAATGGCAATCGCGTCGTCGAGCGTCGGAACGTCGATCAGGTAAAAGCCGCCCAGCTGCTCGCGGGTTTCGGCGAACGGGCCGTCGGTCAACAGCCGCTTGCCGTCGCGCACGCGGACGCTCGTCGCCGTCGCCACCGGATGCAGCGGGGAGGCGGTCAGGTACTGGCCTTTGGCGGCGATCTCGTGGCAGAGCGATACAGCTTCCTGCATCGCACTTGCCAGCGCTGCCTGGCCCGCCTTTTGCCAGGCTTGTTCGTCGTCGTAACACAGCAGCATGAATTTCATCGGATTCGATTATGTTTTGGTCGGCAGTCCCGCAAGTTCAAAGACCGGGCGGATTTCGACAGTTCCCTTGCTCACCGGCGGCACGCGAGCGGCGATGGCGATCGCCTCGTCGAGGTCCTTGGCGTCGATCAGGTAATAGCCGCCGAGCTGTTCGTGCGTCTCGGCAAAAGGGCCGGAAGTCACCAGCCGCTGGCCGTTGCGGATGCGGACGCTGGTCGCCGTCGCGACGGGGTGCAGCGGACCAGCGCCGATAAATTTTCCCTGGGCCGCCAGGTCGTGGCAGAGCTTCGTCGAATCGCCGAAGCACTGCTCGCGCTCGGCCTGATTCATCGCTCCTTCGTTCATGTAGATCAGCAGCATGTACTTCACGATTTGCTCCTTAGCCAATCAGCGGCTGGTTCAGTTGCGTTTCCCACTTCGATGGGTCCGGGCCGGATTCCGGGCCCTTGGCATAGCACTCCCACAGATCGGCCGCCGGTGTGTGCCCCTGAGCCGTGATCCAGGCGCAGAACTCGCCCCAGGCCGTGCCCAGTCCTTCATAGCCCCCGTGATAAACGGTACGCGCCACCTTGGTCGCTCGCAACTGGCCCGGCTGGACGCGCCCGGTCGGCGCGACGGGTGTGGGGACCGGAACGCAAATCTCAAAGTCGAAAATCTCCGCGGGCCGCTGGAAGTGATGCGTCAGCCAGGGGCCGGCGGGCTTGATTCCCTGGGCGGCCACCGCAGCCATTACCTCCTGGATGCCCGGACCCATCACCTGCATGATTTCCGCTCGCGGCACTTTGAGCCGGATGGAGGCCGTGTGCTGAGCGGGAGATTGGACAATCTGCGGGGTGTCGATCATGGCGGTTTGGGAGGAGGAAGACGAGTAGGGGTAATAATAGGAATATGAGCAGGATTTGGAATGGTCCCGCAATCAGTCGGAAAGCTCTTCGTTGAGCGGGCGGATTTCGAGCGACCCGCCGACGTGCATGCACGGCAGCTTTGACATCAACTGGATCGCATGGTTCAAGTCGCTGGCTTCCAGCACCATGACGCCGCATTAAAAGTTTGATGGAAGCAATGCGTGGTTGTCCTCAACTAGTCGAACGACGGGCAGCGAAATCGACAGCCTCCCCAAAAGAATTCGGAACTATTTATTTCGCTTCGCGGCCTCGATAATTCGATCTTCCTGGGCCAGGCAGCTAGTGGTTGGAAAGATTGAAGCGAAAGATGTGCAATTTTCAAGCCGTTAGTAAACCCAGAACTCGCATGGTCGCAATCTCCCCCAGAAAGAATCGTAAACATTCACGAATGAACGTGTTGCGGCCCGGCAATCAGCAGGCCGCCGCGATGAAGTTCGCCGGCTCGCCCACGGGCCGGATTTCGCATTCGCCTTCGCCGATCACTTGCAGAAAGCACTTGGTCCACTCGATCGCTTCGGCCAGCGATTCGACGTAAAACATCCCGTAAGACACGGCCGGTTCTTTCCGCTGGACCAGCGTGGCGCCTGTGACGGTGAACTGGCCCCCGGACAATTTGACGCGGGCGCCGCTCCAGTCGCGAACTTGCCGATCCGCGGCGGACAGCGCACCAGCCCGCACGGCTTGATCCATCAGTTTTCCCATTTTCTCCAACAGGCCCGGCTGGTGAAGCAGGCTCGGGCTGGCGCAGCGATTCGCGGTGAGTAGTCCCTGGTATTGCATGGTCGTAACTCCTTGTCCTCACGCCAGTTAGTGGTCCCTTTGGCAATTCGCAGCGGCCAGTCCTTGGCGGCTCTTTCGTGTTTTCAAAAAGTAGTCGTTTGGACGGGCCGCGAATCGACAAGCGCCGGCAGAATTGAGAAAAAAACCGCGGTCCAAACAGTTAGGGCAACTCAGCCAACCGCCGCTGGAGGAATTGCCGCTCGGGTTCTTGGCGGGCGAGGGCCAGGGCCCGTTGGTACGAGGCGCGGGCTTCAGCCGTGCTTCCCATTCGGCGGCACAAGTCGGCCCGCGCGGCGTGGGCCAGGTGATATTCGGCCAGGTCGCCATCGGCCAGGATCGCATCGATCAGGGCCAGACCCGCGTGCGGCCCGTCGCGCATCGCCACGGCGACCGCGCGGTTGAGCGCCACGACGGGCGACGGCTCCAGCTCCGCGAGCACGTCGTAGAAGCCGACGATCCGCCACCAATCGGTCTGGGCGGCGCTTTCCGCTTCGGCATGGACCGACGCGATCGCCGCCTGAAGCGTGAACGCCCCCAGCCGCCGCGACGCGAACGCCCGCTGCACGAGGGCGAGCCCTTCGGCAATCTGCTCGCGGTTCCAGAGCGTGCGGTCCTGGTTCTCCAGCAGGATCAACTCGCCCGCCGGCGAAGTGCGGGCAACCCGCCGCGACTCTTGCAGCAGCATCAGGCCGAGCAGCCCCAGCACCTCGGGCTCAGCCAGCAGCTCGGCGATCAGCCGACCCAGGCGAATCGCCTCGCCCGACAGCTCCTTCCGCGTCACCGACGTGCCCGACGAAGCGGCGTATCCCTCGTTGAAGACGAGATAAATCACGCGGAGCACCGAATCGAGCCGCTCGGGAAGCTCGGCCCGCGATGGAACTTCGTAGGGGATGCCGGCGCTTTTGATTTTCGCCTTGGCCCGGACGATCCGCTGGGCCAATGTCGACGGCGTGGTCAGAAAGGCCCGGGCGATCTCCTCGGTCGTCAGTCCGCACACCTCGCGAAGCGTCAGCGCGACCTGGGCCTCGGGAGCCAAGGCCGGGTGGCAGCACGTGAAAATAAGCCGCAGCCGGTCGTCCTCGACCCCGTCGCTGTCCACGGCGGCCTGGGAGTCGGCGTCGATCCGGCTGGCCAGATCGGCGAGCGAGGCGTCGAAGCGGGCGCGGCGGCGGAGCGTGTCGATCGCCCGGAAGCGGCCGGCGGAAACGAGCCAGGCCCGCGGATTGGCGGGCACTCCTTCGCGCGGCCACTGCTCGACCGCCGAGGCGAACGCCTCGTGCATGGCCTCCTCGGCCAGGTCGAAATCGCCCAAGAGGCGAATCAGCGTGGCGAGGACCCGCCGCGACTCGGTGCGGTAGACCGCGTCCACGGTCGCGCGGGAGTCTGCGGCAGCGGCGGCGGTCATGGCAGGGCCGGGCAAACGAGGAACGCTTCCTGTAGCTGAACTCGCCAGAGTTCAGGCGCCAGAGTTCAGGCGGAATCTCCTGAAGTCTGGCGACTTCAGCTACGTGTTTCCTGAAGTCTGGCGACTTCAGCTACGTGTTTGATTCTACTGCGGGGCGAGTTGCTTGTACTTCTCCTCGTACTTGCGATAGAGCCGCTTGTGCCGGTCGTTCAGCTCGACCTTGCGGCCGGCGATCCAGGCGGCTTCGACCTGCGTCGGCGTATCGAGCGGGTCGCCGCTGGCTACGAATAGTGTTGCATGCCTGCCCACTTCGAGCGAGCCGACGCGGTCGGCCAGGCCGAGAATCTGCGCGGGGTAGAGCGTAATTGCCTTGAGGGCCTCGTCCGGGGACAGACCAAAGGCCACCGCGGTCGCCGCATGATACGGCAGGTTCCGCACGCTCGACGCGCCGTGCCGGTCCTGGCTGGAGATGCAAAAGCGGATGCCCGCCGCATGCAGCTTGGCCGGCAGCGAATAGGCGGCGTCGTAGTCGTCGCCGCGCCGCCGCGGCAGCCGATAGACGCCCCCCACAATCACCGGAATGTCGTGCTGCTTCAGCAAGCTTTCGCACTGCGGGGCGTCGTAGCCCCCCGCGATGATCAGCTTCAGCTTCTCTTGCTGGGCAAAGGCGACGGCTGCGGTCATCTGCCGCACTTCGTCGGCATGCACGACCACCGGCAACTTGCCGGCGAGCACGTCTTGCAACGATTCCCAGCGGGCATCGCGCGGAAACTTCGGATCGGCCGCGCGGGCGGCGGCGTAGCCCCGAGCGTCAGCCAGAATCTTCCGCAAGCGCTCCGCCGCTTCTTCCGGCGGGGGACTGGGCTGCATGGGCGTCTCGGGGCTGCGGCGGCGGGTCTCGCGCGGCGGCTGCGGCCACTCGATGTGCAAGCCGGCGTCGGGCAAAACCGCCATGTCCTCCCAGGTCCACCCGTCGAGCTGAATCACGGCCGAGCGACCCGGCATCAAGCGGCCAGAAGGAGCCGTCAAGGCCAGGAGCACGCCGTTGGAGCGGGCAACCGGAATCAGCTCGCTGTCGGGATGAACGGCCACAATGGCCCGCACGTTGGGGTTGACCTGCCCCGTCTCTTGCACGTCGAGCGTCGCCCGGACCGAGTTGATCTCGACGAGGCCCAGATCGGTGAGCGCGTCGAACAGCCCCGGATAGACGTGTTTGCCACCTACGTCGATCACTTCGGCATTGCCCGGAATGGTCGCCTCCTTGCCAATCGCGGTGATCTTGCCCCCCTCGAAGACGAGCGTGCCCTTTTCGATCGCCGGCCCGCTGACGGGGTGAATCGTGGCATTGACTATCGCCACCGGCTGCTTCTGCGGCGGCCCGGGGACCTCGGGATGGGCGAGGGCGGGCGTTGCGATAGCGCCCAGTGCGAGAAGGGCTACGAAAGACAAGGAATATCGGTTCATGGCGCGAGGTTCGGGTTTCGGGTTTCGGGTTTCGGGTTTCGGGGTTCGGGGTTCGGGGTTCAGGGTTCGGGGTTCAGGGTTCGGGTACGTGTGCTTGGTACTGGGTACTTCGTACTGAGTACTTCGTACTGAGTACTAAGTACCGAGTACCCATGAACCCAACACAACTCACGCCTCACCGACTCACCACTCACCACTCACCACTCACCTACTCACCACTCACTCTGTCCTTCCACTCTGATTATGCGCACAAAACTCATCCGTCCTTGGCCATAGCTCCGCATCGTCCGGCTGGCGCTCGCCGGGCCGCTGCATCGTCTGGCCCGATTCGAGCACCTTGCGGATGAGCTGGGCCCGCATCTTGAGCTGCTCGTCGCGGAGGGCGCGGTCGGCCTCACGGTCGAAGTACTTGCGGCCGTCGATCCAGGTTTCCAGGCACCGCGACGTCACCGCCAGCGGCGGCCCGCTCCAGACGACGAAATCGGCGTGCTTACCGGCTTCGAGCGAGCCGACCCAGGGATCGATCCGCAGCTGCCTGGCCGGGTTGAGCGTGACGAACTTCAGGGCCTCGTCGGGCGGAACGCCGCCGTATTTGACCGCCTTGGCCGCTTCGTGATTGAGATGCCGGCCGAGCTCGGCGTCGTCCGAGTTGAACGAGACGACGATCCCCTGCCGGTGCATCAAAGCGCCGCTATAGGGAATCGCATCGATCACTTCGTACTTGTAGGCCCACCAGTCGGAGAACGACGAGCCGGTCGCGCCGTGTTTGGCCATGACGTCGGCGACTTTGTAGCCCTCGAGGATGTGCTGGAGCGAGCCGATCGTGATCTTGTAGTCGTCGCAGACGCGGATCAGGGCGAGAATTTCGTCCTGACGATAGCTGTGGCAGTGGATCCAGCGCCGGCCCTGCACGACTTCGGCGAGCGCCTCCAGCTCCAGGTCGCGGCGCGGCGGCAGGCCGGTGTGATCCTGGTTCCAGCGGTCCCAGGCCTTCTGGTAATCGATGGCCGCGGCGAAGGCGTCGCGGATGATCTGCTCCACGCCCATCCGCGTTTGCGGATAGCGCGTGCTGAATCGCTCGCCCCAATTGCTCTGCTTCACGTTCTCGCCGAGTGCGAACTTGACGCCCGCGGGCGCGTCCTTGAACTTCATCGCTTCGCCGACAGAGCCCCAGCGGAGCTTGATCACCTGGTTTTGCCCGCCGATCGGATTGGCCGAGCCGTGCAGCACGTTGGCCGCCGTCACGCCGCCGGCCAGCTGGCGGTAGATCGTGACGTCGTCGGCGTCGATAAAGTCGCCGATGCGGACTTCCGCCGTGATCGCCTGGCTGCTTTCGTTCACGCCGCCGTCGGTCGCCATGTGCGAATGGCAATCGATGATGCCGGGCGAGATGTGCTTGCCGCCTGCCAGATCGACGACGACGGCCCCGTCGGGAATGGCCACGTCCTTGCCCGCGGCAACGATCTTGCCTTCGCCGATCAGGAGCGTTCCGCTCTCGACAACGCCGCCAGTTCCGCACGTCCAGAGCGTCGCATTTTTAAGTGCCACGAGCTTCGGCTGGTCAGGCTGCGCCGCTCGGCCGAAATCGCCGAGCGGATAGTTCACGGCAAACAAGGCGGGCGTTTCAGGCTTGCTTGGACCGCGCCGCGACCCACGCCGCTCAGTCTCGTCTTGCTTGTCCTCTTCTTTGCCTTCCTCCTTTGTGTCCTTTGTTTCCTTCTGTTCGTCTTCCTGTTTCTCCTGCTGACTTGGCCCCTCCGTCCGGCTGCCGGTGAGCTTGTCGCTTGTGCCATCGGGCCAGACCACGGAGCCCAGCAGCGTCAGCTTGCCGTCTTCGCCGCGGGAGATCGTCGCCGTGCCGCGGGCCGGCCCTTCCTTGCCCAGCAGCTTGCTGTCGAGCCGGAAGCTGAGCTGCGCCTCGGCGGCCGCGATTTGATCGAGCTTGATTTCGTCGGCTTTTTCGCCTGCCGCGACCACCTTGCTCAACGTCCCGGTCAGCTGCCGGGCCGAGCCGGCAATCTTCAGATTCACGCGCAGGATGCGATCGTCTGCTCCCGTCAGCTCGAGCGACCACGTGCCGCGGACGTCAAAAGTCGGCGGCTTGTCGAGCTCGTAGCGGCGTCCATCGACCCAGGTCTCCAGCAGCTTCGTCTTCTTGGCGAACAGGTCGCCGTCGGTGATGACGACGTTGCCGATCATCCCCGGCGCGATTTTTCCCAGGCGATCGCCAAGTCCGAAGAGTGCCGCGGGAGTGGTCGTGAGCGCCTTGAGGGCGCTGTCGGGCTTAAGGCCCCGCTCGACCGCCCGCCGCACGGCCGATAGGAACGTCGCCGAGTCGCGCAGGCCGCTGGTGGTCAGGGCGATAGGCACTCCAGCGGCGTCCAATCGTCCGGCATTCTCCGGTGCGTGATCCCAGTGCATGAGCTGCTGGAGCGACACGTCGAGCGACTGCTCGATCGTGGCCACGCTGGGCGCTTGCGGAAAATTGACCGGGACGATCACCGCCCGGCCGGTGGCTTGAATCTCCGCCAGCCGCCGGTATTCGCGGCCCGATCCGCGGATGATCGCCGCCAGGCCGAACTCGCGGGCAAAGCGGTCGGCCCGCAGGAAGAACTCTTCATTGGCGGCGTCGATCACCGCCGGCTGATTGCCCCCCAGGCACGCGGCCAGGGCTTCCAGGGCGTCGTTACGCTCGGGACGAGGGAGCTGATTGTTCCCCTTCCACGCGGCCCAGGCTTTCGCGTACCAATCGGCATCGAGCAGCGTCTGCCGGGCGAGGGCCACCGCCCCCATCGGCGAATTGGGATACGAGTCGCGACTGCCGCCGGAGCTGATGGTCAGGCGAAAATGCTGAGCCGCGGCCCCCTTGAGAATCGCCCGCGTGTTGTCGGTCGATCCCGTGCTGGCAACGATGCTCTGCCCCTTGATCACGCGCGAGTCGGGCGCGACCAGGCGGGCGGTGATCCCTTGACCGCGGAGCTTCTGGTTGTCGGCCTCGGCCACGGCAAAATGCCGGGCCACGTCGAGCTGCGGCGCGACCTGCGCATTCCAGTGCGGCGAGCCTTCCAGGCGCGGATTGACGGGGATCGCGACTTCGCTGTAGGCGTCGATCAGACCGGCATAGGCGGTCTTGCCCGCCAGGTCGATCACGCGCGCGTCGGCGGGAGCTTTCACATCGGCGCCGACCGCCTCGATCACGCCGTCGCGGAGGACGATCGTCCCCTTCTCGATCACCTTGCCCGGCTCGGTGACGATCCGCAGGTTGGTGAGGCCGAAGACAGCCGGCGTATTTTCGCGAAGTCCTTCCACGGGCGTCGTTGTTGGCGGAGCGGCGGTGGCGCAGGGGCTCAGACCCCAGGCGGCGACGAAGAGGGCGGCCGAGACGGCGAAAGTCAGGCGGAGCGGGGCCATGGCAGGGCGCTTTCGGGTGCAAAATCCGGGTGCACAGTCGCGGGTGGAAATCCGTGGCCCCACTCTACCATGCGAAAGAGGCGGTTTCACGTCGTTGGACCCTCGTTCTCGTCCTCGTTCTCGTCCTCGTTCTCGTCCTCGTCCTCGTCCTCGTCCTCGTCCTTGGTTCGGCCGGTGCTCAATCGAGGACAAAGAAGCGATTTCATGCCGTTGACCGTCGTTCCCGTCCTCGTCCTCGGTTCCGCCAGAGCCCAATCGAGAACGACGACGAGGACGAGGACGAGGACGAGCCTGCGGGTCCCCGCCTCACTTTCCGGTTTCCACGCCAAACGTCCTCAGCTAACATGTCGCCTGTCGCCGCTTGCAATCGATTGGTCTTGTATTCAGGAGTCTTCCATGTCGCGCTGGCTGATATTGTCACTTGGATTGCTGCTGGTCCTCACGCCGCTGGCCGCTGCCCGCGAGGCGGCCACCGGGCCCTTGGCGGAATACGTGGCGGCCAAAGACGACAGCTACCGCTGGGTCAAGCGGAGCGAGGGGTCGGTCGCGACGTGCAAATACGTCGAGCTGACGTTGACCTCGCAGACCTGGAAGGGGACCGTCTGGAAGCACCAGCTCTTCCTCGTCAGGCCGTCGCAGGTCAGCGCCGACGCGCGGCACGCCCTGCTGCTCATTGGCGGCGGGAGCTGGCGCGAGGAACTGGCCGATCCTAAAACCCAGATCAAGCTGCCCGGCGAGGCCCAGGTGCTGGCCCTGGTGGCCGAGCAGATGAAGATGCCGGTGGCGATCCTGCTCCATGTGCCCCAGCAGCCGCTGTTCGATGGGAAGAAGGAAGACGAGATCATCGCCCTCACGTTCCGCGAGTTCCTCAAGACGGGCGACGACGACTGGCCGCTCCTCTTGCCGATGGTCAAGAGCGCCGTGCGGGCGATGGACGCCACCCAGGAGGCGACGAAGAAGGAGTGGGGCCTCGACGTGGCGACGTTCACTATCACGGGGGCCAGCAAGCGGGGCTGGACGACCTGGCTCACCGGGGCGGTCGATGACCGGGCCGTGGCGATCGCCCCGATGGTGATCGACATGCTCAACATGACGGAGCACACGAAGCTCCAGAAGGCGTCGTTCGAAGGCAAATCGTCCGACGAGATCAGCGAATACGAGGGGCTCGACCGCCAGATCGATTCGGACCGCGGCGTGGCCCTGCGCAAGATGGTCGATCCGTGGGAGTATCGCCAGCGGCTCACGCAGCCGAAGCTCGTGATCCTGGGCACCAACGACCGGTACTGGCCGCTCGATGCGTGCAATTTGTATTGGAACGATTTGCAAGGCGAGAAATACCTGATCTACGTACCGAACAACGGGCATGGATTGCCCGACCGCTCGCGGATTGTCGCGGGATTGGGAGCGCTCAACCGGCGGATCATTACCGGCAAGCCGCTGCCGAAGCTGGCATGGGAGTATAACGGCGGCCCGGACGTCGTTTCACTCAACGTCACCGCCGACGTGAAGCCCAGCCGCGTGAGGGTGTGGACCGCGAAAGCCCCCAAGCGGGACTTCCGCGATTCGCCCTGGACCTCGACCGACGCCGCGGCGAAAGGGGACGCGTTCATTTACGACCTGGCTGCCCCCGGCGAGGGCA
>JAKEHX010000027.1 GCA_022614795.1 Planctomycetaceae bacterium
ATGTAGGTGAAATGTCCATCAGGATCAAATTGGAGCGAACCGTGCGCAGTACTGGATACAACAGCATAAGTTACAGGGTCGCCGTCTTCGTCGACTGCGCCGAACGTCGAATTGAAGGGGCGATCGTGAGGCACCCCCATCCCATAAACCCAGTCGCTGGGATCCGGCCGCGTGTTTGTGACATCGATGGTAAAGCTGCCGGTGTCCGATGCCTGGCCGTCGCTGACGGAGAATGTAAATGAGTCGGTGCCAACGTAAGTGTTTTCCGGATCGTAATGAAAATTCCCGTTTGTGCTTAGGACGATGGTCCCATGTTGCGGACCAGATAGGAGCGAGAATACGAGGTTATCGCCGTCTTCGTCGTCAGCATCGACATTAGTATCCAAAACATCGTTGTGCCCGACATCCTCGCCACGGTCGTAGGCAATGGGTGGAGTGTTGGACCCCTCTTCTGCCTCTTCACTATCGACTGCAGCGGTTACGGCGTCGAGGTCCACTTGGTCGACGATCCAGTTGTCGTCCACATCGAAGTAGAGCAATGGATCGGGCTCGGGCGGCGGACCGGAAGGAACAACAGCAACTGGGCCGCCGTCATTAGCATCGAGGTAATTGCTCAGTGCGCTCTCGTCCGCGGTAGTCACTTCTCCATCGGCGTCCACGTCACAAGGAAGGAAAGGGTTGTGCCAGGGCGAACCATCAAGCATACAGCGAGACTCGAGTGACTCCAGGAACGCCATCCGATGACGCCTCTGAAGACGGGCGTGGCGACGGGCACGTAGTCGGCTAAGCGAGGGGAACATGGGAACTCCAACTTGCGAATGGTGGTGCCCCAGCGAGATAAGCGTAGCACCCACCTGAAATGGGCTTGCTAGCGACGGCACATAGTGTATCGCGGTAGTCCGCAGATACAAGCACTAATAGGCGATAGTGCTACCTGATAGGTGGCATTTCAGCCGTCCGCACTGGCGGCGCGGACGAACTTCGCAGCCCTGGCTTATTTGGCTGGCCGCTTGGGCGACGGCTTGGGGGGTTTGCGGACCCAGACGGCGGCGGCTTGAGCCGGAGTGCCGCCGTAGGCTTGCTGGAAGAGCTGGGTGAAATCGCCACCCTTGCGCAAGCCGTCGAGCAGGACCTGGAATTTGCGCGGGTCCCCCATCAGGTACTTCACGAAGCTATAGGCCGCCACGTCGGTCTCGTCCGGCGGGAGCTTGCCGGTGAGGAAATCGTCCGCCGCGGTCATCTTGCCGATCGCCGCGGGGACGCTTTCGTCCCACCGCGCAACCCGCGAGTCGCCGCCGGTGGCCACCCGCGACGCGATCACCCGGCCCACGCCTTCCGAAAACCAGGCCGGCACGCCGCGACCCTGCGACGCCACGTGCATCGACGCCAGCTCCTGGGCCACGAGCGTCTCGACCGAATAGTCCATGTTCTTGGTCAATAGCACCGTGCCGTAGGCATCGACGATCGTGTACCGCGAATGGCCGCGCCAGCTTGGCGGAAGGTCGCGCTTCTCGACCATCTTGCCGAACTCGCCGTAGTCGTAACGTTCGCCGAACACGAACAAAGCCATCTTCCCCTTCACCAGCGGCGCTTCCGGCGTGGCCTTAAGCATCGTCGCGACCTTCGGGGCCTGGGCCTCCGCCTTCTGAGCCACGTCGGCCAGTACGTTCTCCGGCAGGCTGCCGATTACATAGAAGTGCTCCGTCTCGAGGCGCTGCGGAGCGATCCCCGGCATGCCCAGCCGCCAGTTGTCCTCGGCGAGCTTGGCCCGGTCGGCGGCCAGCTCTTCGTGCGTCTGGCCGAAGGTCTTGGCGACGGCGGCTACCTCGGCCAGCGATTGCCGGGCGTTGAATCCGTCGAACTTCGCTCCTTCTTCGATCCACTTCTCGACCTTCGCGATCACCGCGTCCTCCAGCGGCGGCTGATTCTGGGGCATGCGAGCGCCGTCGGCCGTCCCCTTGAGCTTTTTTACCAAGAGGCTGTCGGCCGGCTTGCCGGGCAAGAGCGGCTCGCCCCGGTCGCCGCCGCGGAGCAAGTTCTCAAAGGTGAACAGGCTCAGGTTGTTCCGCGGATTCTGATTGCCGTGGCAGCCGGTGCACTGGGCGGCGAGCACCGGCGCGATGTCCTTCGAGAAGCTGACGGTCTCTTTGCCGGTGGCTTGCTCGACTTTGAGCGTTGGCGCGGCCGCTGGGCTAGGCTGGCCGGTGATTAGCGTCGAGACTTGCGCCTTCGGATCGGGGCCGTCGAACTTCGCGCCTTGCTCGACCCATTTCTTCAGCGTGTCGAGCTCTTCGGCTGGAATGCCCGCGCCGTTGGGCGGCATTTCCTTGTCTTCGACCTTCACGATCAGGTCGCTCCCTTTCAGGTTGCCGGGAAAGATGACCTTGCCCGCCGGCGGACCTCTCATAAGCGACTCATACGTGGCCATCGAGAACATGCCCCGGGCGTTGCGAATGTGGCAGCCGCCGCACCGCGCGTTGAGTACCGGCAGCACCTGCTTGACGAAGCTCACGCCGCCGCCGGCAGGCACCGTCCCCTTGGGCGCGGCTTCGAGCGGCTTCAGCTCGGGCAGCTCGACCCCTTCCAGCTCCAGGTAGGCATGCATCGCCGTGAGCCGTTTGTGCAGGCCCGTAAGCTGAGCCACCAGCGCCTCATCGGCCCCATCCGCCAGCTTCTCAAACCGGGTCTGGGCCTCCTTGGTCAGCTCGGTCGCTTCCTTGAACTTGCTGTTTTTATGGAAATTGCCCGCCTTGGAGAGCAGGACTGCGATCGCCGCAATCTCTTCCTTCTGGGCCGGCGTCGGAGCGGCCCGAGCCGGCGCGGCAAGGACCAGCACCAAAGCCCCCAAAACCAGGGTCCGAATCAGCGACATGTTAGGCGGCTCCAGCAACAGCTCTGTAGTCGTAAGTCGTTTGCAGACAAGACTTTGCGATATTCTAACTCAAAACAATGCCAGCGCGCAGGCACACCTCAAGGTTGCTAATTTAAACGACCGGTGACAATAAAGGTACTCTTGCGCACACCGTAGACATCACGCTCCGCGTGATAAATCCCTCACACGGAGCGTGAGGCCTACGGTGCGTCGCAAGTCGTTGAAACTACAGGACTTAAAGCCTCAGAAAAAGCTGCCTGGACGCACTGCCCGAACTTTCGTTACAAGACCCGGTTGGACCCGCATCACGCCCCGCACGCGACGCCCGCGCCCCGATCACTCACCAACTCTTCCCATGAAGACTCAGTATCTGGCGATCATCATCGCCCTGAACGTCGTGCTCGCCTGCCCGCTGGCCGCTCCCGCGAAAGACCCGCACCGCGTCATTAGCTCATCGAATGCCGTGCTCAAGGAGTTCCTCGATCTTGAGGTCAAGCAGATCCCCGCGGGGCTCTTGGCCGAAGCCCACGGTGTGGCGATCGTACCCGACGTGATCAAGGTCGGCTTTGTCGTCGGCGGCCAGCGCGGCCGCGGCGTGGTCATCGTCCGCGAGAAGGACGGCTCCTGGCGGGCGCCCACCTTCATGACGCTCACCGGCGGCTCGATCGGCTGGCAAATCGGCGCACAGGCGACCGATTTCGTGCTCGTGTTCAAGACGCAGAAATCCGTGGAGGGAATGCTGAAGGGGAAGTTCACGATCGGCGCCGATGCGGCCGCCGCGGCTGGACCAGTGGGACGCCGCGCGGGGGCCGCCACCGACAGCGAGCTAAAAGCGGAGATTTACACGTACTCTCGGACGCGTGGCCTGTTCGCGGGCGTCTCGCTCGACGGGTCGGTGCTGGACATCGATGAAGAATCGAATGCGATCTACTACGGCGCGGTTCGACCCGGCGAGGCGCTCCCAGCGGTTCCCGAAGCCGCGATCAAGCTGACGCAGCTCGTCGCGCAGCTTTCGGCGCATCCGGAAGTGGTCGAGGGCGCAAGGCCCGGCGCGATTGCCAGCGAGCCGCTCCCCACGCCGGCACTGCCACGGAACAGCATCGAAGGACTTCCGGCCGTGGAGGGTCCGGCGCTTGGCCCGGCGCAGGCGACGCCTACTCAGCCAGGACGTGTTGTCGGTGAACCCACTCCGGCCCTGCGCACCCGGCCGATGTTCGATCCCGTGCCGCAGCCACAGCCCGAGCCGCAACCACAGCCGCAGCCGATTGTTGACGCCGATTCGGTGCAGCAGGAGCTGGCCCGCTCGGCTCGCCAGTTGCAGCAGTTGATCGACAGGAACTGGCAGCGGTATCTGGAGTTGCCGGACGAAGTGTATCGCCAGGGGAAACGCCCGTCGGCCAAAGAGCTGAAGGCAGCGGCCGGGCGCTTCGATGCCGTGGCCACCGATCCGCGGTATCAGGCGCTCGCCGAGCGTCCCGAGTTTCAAGCCACCCGCGAGTGGTTGCATGCCTATCTCGGCGCGCTCGATGCGGGCAATTCGTCGAAGCTCACTCTGCCGCCGCCGCCCGCCGGTCAGCGGTGAGCGAACCTTGCGCGATCGATAAGGGTCTGGCCACCGTAGACCTCACGCTCCGCGTGATGATGCTCCTCACGCGGAGCGTGAGGTCTACGGTGGCGCAAGGCGTTGACCTCGCTGGTGGCGAGGCGTAAATTCAACTCATTCACGGTGGCTGTAGCTCAGTTGGTTAGAGCGCCAGATTGTGGATCTGGAAGTCGAGGGTTCAAGTCCCTTCAGCCACCCTAAGCCGCTGGCCCGCAAGGACTTGCGGCTTTCCTTTTGCGCGTGCGCCGTGCGCGGCAGCAGGTTAGCGCCCCGTCTGCCCCAGTGCCAAACAAGTCCCTAGCGGCTTGCTCTTTGCCAGCCCGAGTTCTATCATCCGCACGTGCGGCACAGTCGAGCCGCAGCGTCTTGTCCTCGAGTCTCATCCCGGAGTCGCCTCGCAGCGGAGCAATGGTCATGGCGAAGAAGAAAGCAGCGAAGAAGAAGGCACCCGCCAAGATGAAGTCGGCGAAGAAGAAGCCGGCCGCTAAAAAGTCGATGAAGTCCATGGCGCGGAAGTCGCCCGCCAAGAAGGCGGCGAAGAAGAAGCGGCCCAAGGCGCGGAAGCGCGAGCTGATCGATACGGGAACCGACAAGCGGTTCGTGCGCCGCGACGACCAGGGGCAATTTCAGGACGTCGTAGACGTCGGGCGTTCGCTCGCCGCCGATATCCGCCAGCCCGCCCAGACGATGGCACCGCCGGGCATGGGCAATCTGGGGGATTGAGGGGTCGGACGGATTACAAATCCGTCCTACGCCAGCACTCCCTCAATCACCTTCGCCGAGCCAGCCACGCCCGTCAGCCGCTGCTGGCGGCCGCTGATTTCGAAATAGAGCTGCTCGTGCGCCAGACCCAGTGCGGCCAGAATCGTCGCGTGCAGGTCTTTGAACGGAAGCGGGCGCTCGACCGCCATCAGGCCGATGTCGTCGGTCGCGCCGATCCGTTGCGGCCGGACCCCGCCGCCGGCCAGCCAGATCGTAAAGCCAGCCGCGTTGTGCTGCCGGCCGTTGTCGCCCTGCATCATCGGCGTGCGGCCGAATTCGCTGGCCCAAATCACCAGCGTCGTGTCCAAGAGGCCGCGCTGCTTGAGGTCGGCGAGTAGCGCCGCGATCGGCTGATCAGTCCAGCGGGCCCGCGGCACGTGGTTCTCCTTGAGCTTGCCGTGAGCGTCCCAGCCGTCCTTGTCGGGCATGTCATAGACCTGGATGAATCGCACGCCGCGCTCGACGAGCCGGCGGGCGAGCAGGCATTTGCGGGCGAAGCTGACCGTCCGCTTGTCTTCGTGTTCCAGGCCGTAGTCGCGCTGGGTTATGGCCGTTTCGCGGCCCAGGTCGCCCACGTCGAGGGCCGCCGATTGCATGCGATAGGCCAATTCGTAGCTGACGATGCGGGCCTCCAGCTCCGTGTGGCTCGGCCGCATTTCGCGGTGCTTGCCGTTGAGCTTCTGGAGGAGGTCGAGAGCCGCTCGCTGGCCGCCGGCCAGTTCGTCGGGCGGCGTCAGGTCCAGTAGCGGCGTGCCCTTGTCGCGCAGCCGCGTCGGCTGGAAGGCCGCGGGCAAGAATCCATTCGAGTAATTCGCGGCACCGCCGAGCGGACCCGCATCGAACAGGGCCACATACCCCGGCAGGTCCTGGTTCTCGGTCCCCAGGCCGTACGTGACCCACGATCCGAGGCTCGCATTGCCGGGGCGGATGTCGCCCGTGTGGAGCTGGTAGCTGGCCGGCCCGTGATTGTTCGACTCGGCCTGGAGCGAATGAATGAAGCAGAGGTCATCGACGTGCCGGGCCACGTGCGGCCAGAGCTCGCTAATCCACATGCCCGATTGGCCATGCTGCGAAAACGCCAGCGGGCTGGCCATCAGCTCGGGCTTGCAGCCGTGAAACACGTTGGCGTGGCGCGAGGCTTCGAGGGCGGCTTTGATCGAGTCCGGGACCGGCTTGCCATCAAGCTTTTGCAGCACGGGCTTGTAGTCGAACGTATCGACCTGCGACGGCCCGCCGACCATAAACAGGAAAATGACCGACGTGGCCCGCGGCCGGTGGTGCGGCTGGCGGGCCGCGAACGGGTTCAGCGGATCGAGGGCCACCGCCGGCGCGATCGGGGCCGCGCGAGCCTCAAGCTGCGATAAGGCCACGGCAGCCAAGGCGGCAAACCCGCCGCCCGCCTGAGCCAGAAAATCGCGCCGATGACAGTTGCAGGGGGTCACGAACATAAGGTTATGATGATGGAATGAAGCGGGGATTGCTACTGCACTGGCTGGTTGTCTCGGCAGTGTGGGCTGTTGGACTGGCGCATGCCCAGGAGCCGCGGGCCGAGCACTTTGCCCGCCATATCCAGCCCCTTCTGACCAGCCGCTGCCTCAGTTGCCACGGCCCCGACGAGCAGGAAGGCGAGTTGCGGCTTGATTCGCGTGAGGCGGCATTGAAAGGGGGCAAGCGCGGCCCGGCCGTGATACCCGAGAAGCCGGCCGAGAGCCTGCTGATCCGGGCGGTCAAGCACGAGAAGCACGAATACGCGATGCCCCCAAAAGAGCGCCTGGCGGCCAGCGATGTCGCGGCCCTAGAGCGGTGGATCAAGGAGGGAGCTTTCTGGCCGGAGAAGCGTCCACAGTCGAGCGCGTCGCCCGCCGCGCCCGGCGAGCGGATCGGCGACGCCTGGCACGACGAGCGCAATCCGATCGTCAAAACCTTCCGCGGCCAAAGACTGGAACTGTGGTCGCTCAAACCGATCGAGCGCCCCACTCTGCCCGAAATCCAAAATCCGAAATCCGAAATCGAAAATGGAATCGACGCTTTATGCGAAGCAACAATCGCGCCCCCTACCTCTCCTCGCACGCTCCTCCGCCGCCTCTTCTTCGACCTGACCGGCCTGCCGGCGCGGCCTGACGAAGTCGAGCAATTCCTCGCCGACCAGCGGCCCGATGCCTACGAGCGGCTCGTCGATCGCTTGCTAACCTCGCCGCATTTTGGCGAGCATCAAGCGCGGGCCTGGCTCGACGTGGTCCGCTATAGCGACAGCAACGGCTTTGACTGGGACGAATTCCGGCCGCAGGCGTGGCGGTTTCGCGACTGGGTGATCCGATCGCTCAACGCCGACAAGCCCTATGACCAGTTCGTCCGCGAGCAGCTTGCCGGCGACGAGCTTCTGGATGGCCCGCCTCGATCTGCCGCCGAGCAGGAAGCCCTGATCGCGACCGGCTACCTGCGGATCGGCCCGCAGGACAATTCGTCCTCCCTGTTCAACGAGCAGGCCCGCTCGCGAGCCGAGTGGATGAATGACCTCGTCGAAACGACGGGCACGGCCTTCCTCGGCCTGACTTTCAACTGCTGCCGCTGCCACGATCACAAGTACGATCCGGTTTCGCACGCCGATTACTACCGCTTTCGGGCGCTCTTCGAAGCCGTGAAATACGGCGACGACCTGCCGCTCGATCTGGCCGACGAGCAGGAAGCCATCAAGCGCGACATGGCCGCAACCGACAAGCAAATCGAGCCGATTCAAAAGCGGCGCGACGAGCTGCTGGCCGCGGCGAAGGGGCGGGTTCGCGAGCGGAAGAGCAAGGAACTTACGGACGAGGAGCGAGCGCTCTTGGCCCTGGCGCGCGACGAACAGCCGGCCGACGTGAAGCAAAAGATCGACGCGGCGGCCAAGCGCGTCGATGCCAGCGACGACGAGGCCCGCAAGGAGTTCAATGAGGAGGAGAAAAAGGGGGACGAGGCCGCTGCGAAGGAAATCAAAGAGCTCAGTGGCCGCCGCCGCAAGTTCACGCATGGCCTGGTGGCGACAGACAAAAAAGACGACGTCCCCCAGACGCATGTCCTCTTCCAGGGTGATTACCGGGCGGAGCGCGAAGCGGTCGTGCCGGGCTTCCTGTCGGCCCTCGACCCCAACCCGGCCGTAATCGCGCCGGCCGCAAACGGCAAGACGACCGGCCGCCGGCTGGCGCTGGCCAATTGGATCGCATCGAAGGAGAACCCGCTTGCGGCGCGGGTGATCGCCAATCGGCTCTGGCAGGGACATTTTGGCCAAGGCCTGGTCGCGACCCCGGGCGATTTCGGCCTGGCCGGCACGCCACCCACGAACCCTGAGCTGCTCGATTGGCTCGCGAGCGAGCTGATGAGCCGCGGCTGGTCGCTGAAGAGTCTGCACCGGCGGATCGTCACCAGCAGAACTTACCGCCAGCCGCGGCAGGCGCGGCGCTTGACTGCCGAGCAGCTGCGCGATTCGCTGCTGGCGGTTTCGGGCCTCCTGACAAATAAGACGTCCGGCCCGCCGGTCTGGCCCGAGTTGCCGACCGAAGTGCTGACCGCCAACCCGGCTTTCCTCGACGACAACGAGACGAAGACCAAGGGGTGGTATCCCTCGCCGCACCATGAGCAGCACGCCCGCAGCGTGTTTCAGGTGCAAAAACGGACGGTGAAGGTGCCGTTCATGGAAACTTTCGACTTGCCGGAAAACATGGTCGCGTGTTCGCGCCGCAACGTCTCGACGGTGCCGCCGCAAGCACTGTCGCTGTTGAACTCGCCGCTGGCGGTGGAGGCAGCAAAAACCTTTGCCGAACGGCTCAAGGCCGACGCGGGCGATGACACGGCAGCTCAAGTCACACTGGCCTTCCGGCTGGCCTTGGCCCGCGAGCCGAGCGACGAAGAAGCGGCGGCATGCATCGAACTCGGGAAAACGCAGGGCATCATTCAGTTTTGCCGCGTGGTGCTCAACCTGAATGAGTTTGTGTATGTGGATTAGGCACGCTCGTAGGGTGCATGCAATGCACCATTTGCCACGAAGCGTTGGTGCATTTCGCTGCGCTCATGCACCCTACAGTTAGAGGCGGACCACGTCACTGCTTCGGCGGCAGAATTACCAGCCCCTTCACGCCCAGGTCGATGCGGAACAGGCCCCCTTCGCCCGCTTCCTTGCCGATGCCGCCGGTGATGAAGAGCTGGTTCATCTCGGGGCCGCCGAAGGCGACGTTGCTGGTCGTCGTGTTGCCGCCGTCGTATTGGCGGATCAGCTTGCCCATGGGATCGAGCACCTGTACCTGCTTCATGCCGTAGTGAGCGACGTAGAGATTGCCCGCTGCGTCGAGGCACATGCCGTCCGGCTGGTTGTCGATCTGGCCCGCCTCCATGTTCTTCTGTGGCAGCTCGGCATAGACCTTGGGTTCGCCGACTTTGCCCGGTTCGGTCACTTCGTAAACGAGCACGCGGTTCTTCTGGCTCTCGGCGAGGTAGAGCTTTTTGCCGTCGGGGGCGAGCACGATGCCGTTGGGGAACGCCAGGCCGTCGTCGAGCAGCGTCGTCTTGCCGGCCTTGTCAACATAGTGGATCGTGCCGATCAGGTTGTCGATCGAGCTGCCCCCGGGATCGCTGAAATAGAAGCCGCCATTGGCCGCGTCGAGCGTGAGGTCGTTGGGTCCCCGCAGCGGCTTGCCGTCGCATTCCTTGGATGCCGGATCGAGCATTTTGCCGTCGGCGGCCAGCTTCAGCACGGCGTGGTGCATGGCGTCGCAGACCAGGTGGGTGCCGTCGGCCAGAACTTTGTGGCCGTTGGGCGCGCCGGTCTCGACCCACACCGCGTTCTTTCCATCGAGAGAGAATTTTGTAATCGACTTGCCCCAGGAGATGTAGCCGTTGCCGTCGTGATCGAAGCAGACCCCTTCGCAGTAATTCGGAACGCGGAACATCTCGACGGTCTTGGCCTTGTCGGGAGCCGGAAGTTCCTGCGCGGCCGCCGATCGAACGGCGGTAAGGGTGCCAAGAATTCCCAGAATGGCGGGCCCAACAACCAACCAACGGCGGAGCATTGCGGCACTCCCGTGCTAGAAAGTGATCGCTGAGGCGCGGCGAGCGAGTGGTTTGGCAGGCGTTGCGGCGGGTGACGACACTTCTACTATCGGCGAAATTGCACTGGATCGGTAAGGATTCGATTGTTCATGCATCAATTGTTTCGCCGCGCGGCTCTCCCAGCCAGCCATGCAGGAACCAAAAAAACAGGATGCAACCACGAATCTGACGAATCTTGCCAATGATTCGCCTGATCCGTGATCGACTTTCCTTCATCCGCTTTGTCCGCGCAATCCGCGGTGGCTCTCCGCAAATTTGCGCGGGCCGCGACAGGTTGCAAAGTTTGCGGCACGCAGTGCGAGCCAATTCATGAGCTCCGCGACCCGTTCAGTGCTCGGTTTGTGCGCCTAGCCCATACGGACTGTGGGCCTACTTATGGTGTTCGGTCAACGTGACGCGAATCGCGCCGCCAGTCGCGACAAGATTTCTCGTCCGGGGGCCAATTTGCTGATTTTCCCGGCATTTCTGCTGTTTTTTGGGAAAAACTCCGCCAGTCGGCGCGAGGGTTGCGGGTATTTTCCCAGGCTGGCCCCGGTCATTTCACGTACCACCGGAGCAAGAAGGAGAACATCATGTTTTGGTCAAAACAACGAATCGCGTGGTCCGCCCTGGTGGCCGGACTGCTCGTAGCAAGCGGCTGGTCGCAGGCGGTTCACGCCCAGCGAGTGCCGCCGCCACCGGTGCCAGATGCCGCGCTGGCAGGCACCGAGCAGGAAGGGGTCGAAACGCTGACGCGCGGTCCCGTCCACGAGGCTTTCGCCGCACCGACGGCTCATGACCCCAAGCCGACGGAAGTCGTCAATGCCAAGCCACCGGAGGCGATCGATGAAGAGGCGCCCGAATTCAAAGCCGAAGGGGCGGTCTGGATTCCTGGCTATTGGGATTGGGACATTGCCGCGCAAAAGCACATTTGGGTGAGCGGGATGTGGCGCGTGCCGCCGCCCGGCATGCGCTGGGTGCCGTCCTATTGGGCCGAGGCGAGCGGCGGATGGCAACGCGTCCCTGGATTCTGGGTAAGTGCCCAGACGCCCGAAGTCGAGTACCAGGCGACGCCGCCAAAATCGCTCGAGGCGGGACCGAGCACGCCCTCGCCCGGTGCCGACTACTTCTACGTGCCGGGAACTTGGATCTACGCTGATTCGGCTTTCCGCTGGCGGGCCGGCTATTGGGCGCCGTACCGCGAGAATTACGTCTGGTGCCCCGACCGCTGGTACTGGACGCCGCGGGGCTACGTCTTTACCGCCGGCTTCTGGGATTGGTATCCCTATGCCCGCGGACAATTGTTTGCCCCGATTGCCTTCACTTCGGGCTTTCACGCATACCCTGGCTGGCGATACCGGCCGTGGTGCGTGATTGACATCGCCCATTGCTTCCCGCACCTGTGGATCGGCCCGCATGCCCACTGCTACTACTTC